>DASQKT010000744.1:0-2681 GCA_035630415.1 Skermanella sp. | reverse complement strand
GAAGGCGGCTTGTCTGCGATCGGTAAAGCGGTCCAACGCGAAGGGGGCAATGGGAAACGATGTCCGCCGCGTTTCCACCAGATCGGCGACGATCGTCCCGGTCACCGGGCCTAGGCAAAAGCCGTGCCCGGAGAAGCCCATGGCGACGGTCAGGCCGTCCAGTCCGGCTGGCGAGTCGATCACGGGAAGGCCGTCGGGGGTCAGGTCGATCAGGCCGGCCCAGGTCTCGTCGATGCGGGCGTCCTTGAAGGCGGGCACCACCTCGCCGAACAGGCGGACCACCTCGGCGATGCTGCGCATGGTCGGGCGCACCGCCGGTCTCGGCCCATCGTGATCGATGTCGCCGTGCCATGTTTCCAAGCCGCTGGTGACGCGGAAACGGCCGTCGACCTCCTGCCGTCCGGCGCAGTCGGCATTGGCGACGCCGATCACCGGACCCAGCGTCGCCGGCATCGGGACCGAGCGGAGCACGGTGACCATCGGGACCTGAAGGGGAATAGCCAAACCAAGCGGGTCGAGCAGTTCGTTGCCGAAGATGCCGGCGCAGACGACGACATGGGCGGCGGCGATCATGCCGGCATCGGTGGCGACGCCGGTGACGCAGCCATTGACGATCTCGATCCGGCGCACCCGTTCGCCGAACCGCATCTCGACGCCCAGTCTTTGGGCAGCCGTGACATAGGAGAGCACCGTCGCCCGTGGATCGGCGGAACCGTCGCTGGGGCACCAGGAGGCCGCCATGACCCGGTCCGACACGGCGGGAGCGACGGCCTGGATATCGGCCGGGCCGGTGAGCAGCGTAACGTCAAGCCCAGCCGCCGACTGCTGTTCGACCAGACTGCGGATGACCGGCACTTCTTCGGCGGTCCGCGCGAGGCGGAGGTTGCCGTTGCGGCGGTAGCGGGTCTCGCCGTCCAGCTCCCCGGCCAAGCCTGCCCAGCGTTCGACGGCGGCGGTCGCCAGCGGCAGTTCCGCCGGGTGGCGGCCCGACTGCCGGACTCCGGCAAGCGTCCATCCCGACGCCATGGCGGCCGGCGAGTAGCGGTCCAGCAAGGTCACGTGGAAGCCCCGGCGGGCAAGTTCAAAGGCGCTCGCGGCTCCGCTGATTCCGGCGCCGATGACAACGACATCAGTCATGAATTCGTTTCCAGCCTTCAGGCGGTCATCAGGATTTCGGGCGCTGCCTTCGGCGGCGGCGCGAAGACCGGCTGCTCCGGCGTGCCGAGGGCACGCATCTGGCGCTTGACGAGACGCGCCAGTTCGCCCATGCCGGACGTGACGCACCGGTTGGTGGGGGTCGCCAGTACCAGCGAGCGTTCCAGGAAAGGTTCGACGATCAACGAGCTGACCAGCTTTCCCGCTTCCAGTTCGGCCTGGATGGCGCTTGCGGGAAGGATCGTATGGCCCATGTCGCCCTCGACCAGCCGCAGCATGGAAGAGATGGAATCGCACTCGGCGCGGATGTTCAGGTGCAGCCCTTGGCGGGTGGCCCAGGTTTCGACCTGCTGGCGCAACCCATTGTGGCGGCTCGGCAGCACCAGCGGCAGCTCGGGCAATGCGGATGCCGGCGTCTGTGGCGGCAGACAGCCGGCATCCGCCGGGGCGATCAGGTGCATCCGCTCGGTCAGCAGCGGTTCGGCGTTGAGGCGCTGGGTCGCTTCGTTGGCGTAGAGGATCGCAAGGTCGATGGCGCCGCTGGACAGCCACTCCAGCAGATGGACGTTGAAGGCTTCGGTGAAGCGCAGCTTGATGTCGGGATATCGGCCATAGACGGTACGGGCGAGCGGCACCGTCAGGACGCGGGCGACGCTGGGCGGCATGCCGATGGCGGCGCTGTCGATGCCGCCCTTGCACAGGTTGAGCATTTCGCTGCGGGCTTCGGCAAGCTGCTCGAGGATGGCGGTGGCGCGGGCATAAAGCCGCTCGCCGGCTTCGGTCAGGACGACGCCGCGCCCGTTCCGGTAAAGTAATGAAACCCGCAGATCCGTTTCCAGATCGCGGACATGCCGGCTCAGCACAGGTTGAGTCTTGCCCAACTTGATCGCGGCTTGAGAAAAACTGCCGGCATCGACCACCTTGACGAAGTACTCAATGTCTCTCTGATTCATGACCCCTCACGTTCGGTAGGGGGCAAACCTGTACTGGGTCTACCTCATATTTGGGTATCGGGGAAGTCGCGGCAGGAAACTCGCGGAGTATTGGGAGCCTTTGCCAGTTCCGATGCTGGTCCAAGCTCATCGCGTTTTCGCTTGCCGGTCAATAGAATTCTTATTATCAGAGTATAGAAAGAACTCTGTTCGGATAATCAGAACATGACGGGACTTAGTTCATCGACGAACGCCGAGCGCGCCGCCTCCGTCCTGCTGGTCCTGGGCGAGGCCGGCTCCGAAGGGCTGGCCCTCAAGGACATCGCGGGCCGCATGGGCGAGCAGAAACCGGCAGTCCACCGCACCCTGATGGCGCTGGCCAAGCACGGCTTCGTCGAGCAGTCGCAGAACCGGGGCAACTACCGGCTAGGCCCCTCGATCTATGCGCTGGCGTGCCGCCAGAACACCGCGGTGGAAAAGGTCCGCAAGTGGCGTCCGGCCCTGATGGCGCTGGCCGGACGGCTGGGGCACTGCATCTACCTGATGGAGCGCGCCGGCACGGATGCCGTCGTCCTCGACATGCAGATGGGTACA
>DASQKT010000743.1:0-4828 GCA_035630415.1 Skermanella sp. | reverse complement strand
CGTCGGAAATCCTGACATTCGGCAGGATGACGGCGAATTCTTCCCCGCCGTAGCGCACTGGCGTGTCGGAGGACCGGATGCACTCCTTCAGTGTGCGCGCCACCAGCGCCAGCACATGGTCACCGGTGGTGTGGCCGTAGTTGTCGTTGAACTTCTTGAAGTGGTCGATGTCGGTCATCAGCAGGCACAGCGGCGAACCGGTCTGGACCGAACGCTCGGCCGCGTCCTGTAGCGACTCGTCGAACTTGCGGCGATTGAACAGGCCGGTCAGCGAATCGGTGATGGCTTCCTGCCGGACGCTGTCCAGGTTGCGCTTCAACTCCTCCATCTGTGCGCCGGACAGATGAAGCTGGTCCTGAAGCCGCTGGTTCTGCTGGGCCACCAGCTTGGTTTCCGACGCGATGGCATCGACCAGCGACCTGAGTTGTTCCAGCCCCGGCAGTTCCAGCCGGTCGCCAAACAGCTGGAGCGCCTTGCCATAGCGGTCGGTACCGGCGCCCGACGAGCGAATCAGTTCCAGCAACTGCCCGAGAGCGTCCTGAATGCGCATGCCGGCCTGAATAACGGCCTTCTGCTCCCGGTCGAAGCTGAAGAACTTGCCATAGAGCTCTTCCATCCGGGCCGGCGTGAAAGGCTTGGACGCCGCGATGTCCAGGTCGATGGCGCGGATCAGGTCCGGCACCTCGCCGCTGTAATAGCCGTACCAGATGGCGAAATGATGCGGGGTTGGGGACAGAGCTTCCTCGGCCATCCGCTTCATGGCCTGATCGGCCCAGCCACTTGCCTCAACCATCCAGCGCACCACTAAAAGATTAATTCTAAAAATCTAGCTTATGGGTTAAATTCTTCTAAATTGCAAGGCGACTAAAGGGAATGGTTTCACGGCACAGCCGGTCAGTTGCATTGTCCGATCGACTGCTCCGCGCATTTCCGGCTGCCATCGACCCATGTGGCGCCGCTCAGATCGGCGTTGCGAAAGTCCGTGCCCTGGATCTTGGCTCCGGACAGGTTGGCGTCGCGGAGGACCGCGTTCACCAGCTTCGCGTTCCGCAGATCGGTTTCCACCAGGGACGCGCCGGTCAGATCGACGCGGGTCAGGTCGGCCTCGATCAGGCGCGCATGGTCGAACCGCACGCCGGTCATGGTGGCACTGACGAACTTGGCGCGGTAGCCGTCGACATGGGACAGGTTGGCGCCCTTCATCGCGGACCGCTGGAAGGTCGCGTCCCTCAGCATGGCGCCTTCCAGATTGACACCCGTCAGGTCGCGGCCGTCATGGTAGCAGCGCCGCCAGTTCACACCCGGCTCCGGGAACTCGGTGCAGGCTGCCAGGGCGGTTTGAGCGGAAAGGGCGAGGAGGACTGCCGCGAACGCGGCGGAATGGGCACGCTTCATGATGTCCTAGATAGGTCACACGGCTGAGTATACCAAAACAAAACACCGATTTGGTCCAACTCAGGCGGATGAGCGCCGCTTGAGACCGATCACCCTGCCCGTCTGGGGCGGCATCGGGAGGTCCGCCTGGGAGCGGTGGATCGCCTTCAGAATCTCCAGCGCCGAATCCGGCAGGGGACAGGAGCGGCGCGCTTCCAGATCGACATGCATCAGCACCAGTTCGTTGGTCGCCGCCAGCCAGCCTTCCGTACCGTGATGCATGGCATGGAACAGGTGGACCCGCTTGGCGTCGATATCGAGGATGCGGGTCGTAAAGGCGAGTGGATCGCCTTCCGTGACCTCCCGCTCGTAGGTCACGTGCATCTCCAGCACGAAGACCGAGCGGTTCTCCGCCTCCACATAGGCGACGCCAAGCCCCGCGTGGTCCAGCAGACTGTCGGTCGCATGGTCGAACGCCAGCACGTAGTAGGCGACGTTCATGTGCCCGTTATAGTCGATCCATTCGGGCCGGACGGTTTCGGTATGCAGGCGGAGCAACGGATCGGTCATGACGGTCCGGGATCAAGAGGCCGGGATTAAAAGGATGGTGCATCGCCAGCTTAAACCGGCGTGCCGGCGAAAGCGCGCTCCGAATGATCGTTCGGGAAATCAGGCGGGCGGCGCATAGCCCCAGCGGCGGATCAGCGGTTCCCAGTGCCGCCCGACGCGCGCTACTTCGTCGGGAGGGTGGCGGTGGCTGTTTTTCCGGTAGCCCTGGATACTGTCCAGATATGTCCGAAAAAGCGGCGCGACCTCGGGCCAGCCGGGCAGATCCAGGTCCCGGTGGACCCGTTCCAGTTCCGCCATGGGTTCACGCTCGAAATCCTCGAACCGGATCTCGGCATAATGGGACCGGGGAAGGTCCTGGGCATCCTCCACCAGCCGGTTCATCAGGCGCGGATACAGATCCAGCACGAAGCGGTCGAGATCGACATGACCGTGATCCTGAAGCGCGAAACTGTTCAGCAGCGTGCCGAAGGTCTTGCGGGTCGAGGGATAGACGACATAGGGGTTGCGGTGAATGTGGATGAAGCGGGCATCGGGCCACAGTGCGCGCAGCATGGGGATGCGGGCGGAATGGACCGGGTTCTTCAGCAGCAGCGGCAGACCCGGCTGGACCAGCGCCACCTTGCGGAGGAAGTAGGAGAAGGTATCCCGCCAGCCCGCGATCTCCTCCGGCGTGCAGCCTTCGAAGAAGATGCCCCGGTCGAAGTGATGTTCGAACCGGCTGGGAAAGAACAGGCCGTGGTAATAGGAGACGGTGGACATCAGGGCCAGCGGCAGTTCGTCTTCCTGCGGGCTGTCCGGCGTCACCGGGATGTTGTCGATCAGCCGGTCGCTCGGCAGGTGGCTTTCCAGAACGGTGCGGACCGGCCCGACGACGCCCAGGAAGTCCCACGGCAGTCCCGCCGCGAAGGGCGGCACCCAGCCGAAGGCGGGCGAGCGGCTGAGCACGTTGTAGAGATGGGTGGTGCCGCTGCGCCAGTGTCCGACGATGAAGACCGGCGCCGGCATCGGCGGGGACTTCGCCATCCGGCGAGCGACCCTGGCCTTCTCGATCGCCATGAAGGGCCGGCGGTATGCCGCGCCGAACCGGGTGGCCCAAACAGCCGTCCGGCGCCGTGGAGAGATCGGACCGTGGGACGACAAGGCCCAGCGCAGCGTCTTGGGGTCGGCTCCGACCAGGGGGTGAAACCAGGAGGGAGGAGTGCTGCCGGTCATGGTGGTCCTTGCCAATCGTTTGATTGGTAAGAACCAGTGGCGGCACCCCTTGTTGCGCGCTTTTTACCCTGCCTCCTACCGCGTCAGGCGTTTTTCAGCGTCGGGCTATTTCACTGAAGATCGACAAGGCTCCACCGCCGCCGGCCAGGGCAGATCGATGCGGAGATGGAGCCTTGTACAATCCGGGAACCTCTTTGACGAGGAAACCGGGTCACAGTCCCGGTCGATCCAAGATCGCTCCCGCGTGCTGCCTTGCTTGGGCAACTGAGACGCATCATGCCTGAAAACCGCAGACCGGGGTATGAGCGCATTCACATAAACCTGCACTCTCCGGCTGTACCGTGCAGAGGTGCCGCAGAAGAGCAACCCAGCGATTTACGGTAGCCATGTCATCGCGATCAAGATCGTTCCGTCTGAGTCCTTGGGGCTCCGGCCTGCCTGGGAAAGCCAATTTGCGGGCAATCCATGAGGTGTCGCATAATTGGAACACCGGATGTTTTCGGCAGCGCAACCAGTGGTGCAAACTCTTTGTTAACCACGCCAGCCTAGCCTTGCCGGAAGCCGATCCAGCGCTCGTTTCGGATTGGCATCCTTATTCCGGAAGGCATGGCTTGATGCGTCGCTTCGGCTGGGACCGTTGGCTGATCGGTGGAGTTCTGATTGCGGCAGCAGCGGGTACCGCCTGGGTCGGTCATCAGGAAATGCAAACCTCCTGGTTGCAAGCCGGCTTCCTGACGAAGTACGGCGAGAAGCTGACGTATCAGGTCGAAGCCGGCCCCAGCGATCTGGTCAAATATCCGACCCAAGGGCCATACAACGAGCGGCTCGGCTATACCGAGATCCCCAAGGCCGTGAAGTCGCTGACCGGCAGCGGCTACAGGATCGAGCAGCAGGCCCGTACGTCTCCGGAACTGGCGGGATTCGTCGAGTACGGCGGGTTCGCCGTGTTCCGCGAGAAGACCCGCGCCGGCCTGACGCTGAAGGACCGCAACGGCTCCATCCTCTACGCCGCGCGCTATCCTGAGCGGGTCTATGACGACTTCGATACCGTCCCGCCGATGGTCGTCAACACCCTGCTGTTCATCGAGAACCGCGAGCTGCTGGACCCGACTTTCCCGATGCGGAACCCGGCGGTCGAATGGGACCGCTTCGCCTACGCAATCCTGGGATTGCCGGCCCAGTGGCTCAACCCCGGCATGCGGATACCGGGCGGCAGCACGCTGGCGACCCAGATCGAGAAATACCGCCATTCGCCCGACGGCCAGACCTCGGGCGCCACGGAAAAGCTGCGCCAGATGATCTCGGCGAGCGTGCGCGCCTATCTCGACGGCAAGGATACGACATACGCCCGCCGCCGCATCGTCGTGGACTACCTGAACTCGACGCCGCTGACGGCGCGCCTGGGCTTCGGCGAAGTCAACGGGCTGGGCGACGGGCTGTGGGCCTGGTACGGCACAGACTTCAAGGACGCCAACGAGATCCTGAAGCAGCCTGCCGCCACCCAGGAGCAGCGCCTGAAACAGGCGGAGATCTATAAGCAGGTGTTGAGCCTGCTGCTGGCCCAGCGCCGGCCGACCCACTACCTGATCGCCGACCGCAATTCGCTGAACGACCTTGCCGACAGCCATCTGCGCCTGCTGGCGTCGCAGGGGACGATCACGCCCCAACTGCG
>DASQKT010000742.1:0-6009 GCA_035630415.1 Skermanella sp. | reverse complement strand
CCGGTCCAGCCGCTCATCGCCAGCGTCACCTTGGGCAGGTCCGCCGCCAAGGCCGATCCGGTCACGGAAGCGGTACAGAACACGGCGCCCAGCATCGCCGCCGTTAAAGCGCCAAACCAACGTCTCGTCATCGTCAGACCTTCCTGTCACTCGATTGTCCGCCGCACTCGTTCAGCGCATGGTGCGGTGCGATAGCATGACTTCAAGTCTTTCACAGCGGCCCAGCGCTGCCAACCCGGATGTGTGACGCAAAAGGCAAGGCGCTATCGATCGGGC
Organism: Skermanella sp.; assembly: GCA_035630415.1. Lineage (GTDB taxonomy): Bacteria > Pseudomonadota > Alphaproteobacteria > Azospirillales > Azospirillaceae > Skermanella. The sequence continues at coordinate 5,733 of DASQKT010000742.1, read as the reverse complement.
GGCATTTTTCATAACCTTACATTAACCATATTCAGGCTCTCTTATCCTGCCGCCCGAATGGTGTATCGTATTCGTCGGACCATCCGTTTAAACTTGCTCAACACTCCTTTTGGGCTCGTGCCCGCCAGAGGATCTCGCCCGCATGAACGACCGGAAATCCGCTACCAGCACCTCAGCACTTTTGGCCGTATCGCTGGCGCTTCTGGCGCCCCTGCCGGCGCTGGCCCAGCCGCCGGCTTCCGGCGCTCCCATCCAGGCAGCGGCCAATTCCTCGTCCAAGGCGCCCAACACAGCAGCCGCACAGCAATCGGCGATGGATGAGCGGGCGCTCAACCTGTTCAGCGAAGTGTTCGAGCGGGTGCGCGGGCAGTATGTCGAGAAGGTGACCGACGAGCAGCTGGTCAAGGCGGCCATCAACGGCATGCTGACCTCGCTCGATCCGCATTCCAGCTTTCTCGACACCGAGGACTTCGCCGAGATGCAGGTCCAGACCCGTGGCGAGTTCGGCGGGCTGGGCATCGAAGTCACGCTGGAGAACGGCCTCGTCAAGGTCATCTCCCCGATCGACGACACCCCCGCCGCCCGCGCCGGCTTCCAAAGCGGTGACCTGATCACCCAGATCGACGGCGAGCCGGTCATGGGCCTGTCGCTCAAGCAGGCGGTGGACAAGATGCGCGGCCCGGTCGGCCAGCCGATCAAGGTCATGGTCCGGCGCGGCGTCACCGAGGCGGCTCCGTTCGAAGTCAGCCTGACCCGCGAAGTGATCAAGAGCCAGCCGGTCAAGCAGCGGGCGGAGGGCAATGTCGGCTATATCCGGATCACCGGCTTCAGCCGCCAGACTCAGCCGGGCCTGGAAAAGGCTGTACAGACGCTCCAGAACGAGATCGGCAGCAAGCTGATCGGCTACGTCGTCGATCTGCGCAACAACCCCGGCGGGTTGCTGGATCAGGCGGTGTCGGTCGCCGACAGCTTCCTCGACAAGGGCAACATCGTCTCGACCCGCGCCAGGGACGGCGTGGAGACCCAGCGCTTCGACGCGAGCAATGGCGACCTGACCAAGGGCCTGCCGATCGTCGTCCTGGTCAACGGCGGCTCGGCTTCCGCGTCGGAAATCGTCGCCGGCGCCCTTCAGGACCAGCACCGCGCGGTGCTGATGGGCACCCAGACCTTCGGCAAGGGCTCCGTCCAGACCATCATGCCGCTGACCGATCAGAAGGCCATGAAGATCACGACGGCGCGCTACTACACGCCGTCGGGCCGCTCGATCCAGGCGCTGGGCGTCACCCCCGACATCACGGTCGAGCAGGCCAAGCTGGAGAAAGTGGCGCAGGCCCCGACCCGCAAGGAAGCCGACCTGCGCGGCGCCCTGAGCAACGATACGGTCGCGAAGCCCCCCGCCGGCGCCGCTCCCGGCGCTCCGGCCTCGGTGACGACGAAGTCCGATGCAGCCCCCGGCAGCGCCGAGGACTACCAGCTCCAGCGCGCGGTCGATCTGCTGGTCGGAACCTCGCTGTTCCGCCAGCTTCCGGGGCAGACGCCCGGTCAGGCTTCTCCGTCGCCCATGGTCACCAAGACTTCAGGCTGAAAGCAAAGACGGCGGAACAAAAAAGGCGGCGGGCAAATCGCCCGCCGCCTTTTTGCTTGCCGTGAATCCGCCAGCTACACCGGCGGCAGAGCGTTCAGCTTCTCTTCGACTTCCGCGAAGCTCGGCATGTATTCGTGGGAGATCGCCTTGCGGCCGGTTTCCACGCTGATCTGCGGCGCCTGTCCGTGCAGGTGGGCGGTGATGATCACGCGGATCACGTGGTAGAACTTGATCTCGTCGTCGTAGATGCCCTGCAAGCGCGTGGCGATCGGGCCGAAGATGCCGTAGGCCAGCAGCACGCCCAGGAAGGTGCCGACCAGCGCGCCGCCGATCATCTTGCCGAGCACGGGCGGCGGTTCGTTCAGCGAGCCCATGGTCTTCACCACACCCAGCACCGCCGCGACGATGCCGAGCGCCGGCAGCGCGTCCGCCATGCCCTGGAAGGCGTGCGACACGTGCGAGCCTTCGCCATGGAAGCCTTTGATCTCCCGCTCCATGATGTCTTCGACCTGGTGCGGGTCGTCCTGGCTCATCGACACCATACGCAGGTAGTCGCAGATCAGGTCCTGCGCGAAATGGTCGTGCGTGATCTTGGGGTAGGCCTGGAAGATCGGGCTCTCGCTCGGCTTCTCGATATGAGGCTCGATCGCGACCGTGCCCTTGTTCTTGGCGAGCTTCAGCAACTGGAACATCAGCGTCAGGATGTCCATGTAGTCGGACTTCTTGAACTTGGCGCCCTTGATGACCTTAGGCATGTCCTTCAGCGCGTGCTTGATGCCGTGCGCGCTGTTGGAAATCAGGAAGGTGCCGACAGCGGCGCCGCCGATGGTCGCCATTTCGTGCGGCAAGGCGTGCAGCACGATCTCCATATTACCGCCAGTTGCCGCGTAAACGCCGAAAACGCAGATGAAGAGGAAAACGAGTCCACCGATTGCAAGCATGACCGTCCGACTTGCCGATAAAGAAATGTTTACGTTCTTAAGTCAGGTTGTCTGCCTTGACACGCTGGAAAATGCGCGGAAATGCGGGAAAACCTGCATAAGTCGAACGCATCTTGGAGCGTAAGTCTTAACATTTCGTCAGCCAATTCCTTCAGTCAGGTGAGCAATGGCAAAGTCCGAGCGGCCCATCATCATCAAGCGCATCATCGTGGCCGGCGGCGGCCACCATGGCGGCGCCTGGAAGGTGGCCTATGCCGACTTCGTGACCGCGATGATGGCATTCTTCCTGCTGCTGTGGCTGCTCGGCTCGACCACGGAAGACCAGCGCAAGAGCCTCGCCGACTACTTCTCGCCCAGCCCGGCGGTTTCCAGTTCCAACAGCGGCTCCGGCGGTCTGCTGGGCGGCGTCACGATCTCCGTCCCCGGCAGCCTGTCGTCGCCCAACGCCGCCTTCACGTCGCAGGATGCTGCACCCAACACCCTCGTCAAGCCCTCCGAGAACGACGGTGACAGCAGCGGCGCCGGCGAAGGCGCCGAGGGCGAGGACAGCGGCCAGGGCAAGGACCCCGGCCAGCAAGCGGCCGGAGCGCCGCCCAAGCCGGGCGCCCCGCCATCCCTGACGCCGGAACAGCGCGAGAAGCGCCAGTTCGACAAGGCGGCGGAGGCGCTCAAGCAGGCGCTCGAAGCCTCGCCCGACCTCCAAGGCCTCAAGAACAACCTGCTGGTCGATCAGACGCCGGAAGGCATGCGCGTCCAGATCGTCGATAACGAGGGCAAGAGCATGTTCGCCCTCGGCAGCACGCAGATGAACGACGACATGCGGAAGCTCCTGACCAAGGTCGTCCAGGCCATCGGTCCGCTGAACAACAAGATCGCGATCCGGGGCCACACCGATGCAACACCCTTCGCCAACAACCCGCAGGGCAATTGGGACCTGTCCAGCCAGCGCGCCAGCGCCACGCTGAAGGCGCTGACCGCGATGGGACTGCCCCCCACCCGGCTGGCCGACGTCAGCGGCCGGGCCGAAGTGGACCCCCTGTTCCCGGAAAACCCCAACGATCCGCGCAACCGCCGCATCTCGATCATCCTGTTCAAGCAAGCGAAGTGAACGCCCTTGACCTTCTCCCCCGCCGCGTGACATTGTCCGGCCTATGAGCAACATCGTTCTCACAGCAGCGCAGCGTTGGTGGTGGCCCGTGTAATCGGGCGGCCAAACCTCACGCATGCGATCGCAGTGATCGACATCGAGGCCGCCACGGGTTCCGGGCGGCCTTTGTTTTTGTCGGAGACTGGGATCTGACGAAGCTGGGTTCACCGGGTGTCCGTGGCGGCAGTCCAACCAGACAGCCAATAAAGCCAGACACCTGAACGGGAACCCTGTTATGAGCTTCAACGACAAGGAAACACTGGATTACCGGACGCGCGGCGGCATCCGGGTCGAACGGCGCCTGATCAGGCAGCCCTACGAAGGCGCCGTCGAGCCTCTGGTCGATGCGCTGGAGCGGCGGCGCGGCGTATTGCTGTCCTCCAGCTTCGAGTATCCGGGCCGCTATACCCGCTGGGACCTGGGCTTCGTCGATCCGCCGGTCATGCTGACCGCGCGCGACCGCGACGTCAGGATCGAGGCGCTCAACCTGCGCGGCCGGGTGCTGGTCCGCGCCATCGCCGAAAACCTCGCCGATCTCGATGCGCTGGAACGGTTCGATACCACGCCGGGGCGGATCGACTGCCGCGTCAAGCCGACAGCCCCCGGCACCTTCGCGGAAGAAGACCGCAGCCGGCAGCCTTCCGTCTTTTCGGTCCTCCGCGCGGTTTCCGACCTGTTCAGCGCGCCGGACGACCATACGCTGGGGCTCTACGGCGCGTTCGGCTACGATCTGGCGTTCCAGTTCGAGGCGATCCGCAAGCGACTCGAGCGCGGCGGCGACCAGCGCGATCTCGTGCTGTATCTGCCGGACGAGGTCCTGGTAGTGGACCATCTGCGCGCCACCGCGACGATCCACCACTACGAGTTTACGGCGGCGGGCGAGCGGACTCACGGTCTAGCAAGATCCACGGCCCCTGCCCCATACAACCCCGATGCTGCGGCCGACCCCGCCAACGACCACGGGACCGGCGAGTACGCCGCCTCGGTCGAGCGGGCGCGCGACGCCTTCAAGCGCGGCGACCTGTTCGAAGTCGTCCTGAGCCAGGTCTTCGCCGAGAAATCGGCGAGCGGTCCCGCGACCCTGTTCCGCCGCCTGCGCCGCGCCAACCCGTCCCCCTACGGCGCATTGATCAATCTTGGCGACGGCGAGTTCCTGATCGCGGCGTCGCCGGAAATGTATGTCCGGGTCGAAGGCCGGCGGATCGAGACCTGCCCGATCTCCGGCACCATCGCGCGCGGCGCCGATGCGATATCGGACGCCGCCCAGATCCTGACGCTGCTTAACTCGGCCAAGGACTCGGCGGAACTGACCATGTGTACCGATGTGGACCGCAACGACAAGTCGCGGATCTGCGAACCCGGTTCGGTCCGGGTGATCGGCCGCCGGCAGGTCGAGCTGTATTCCCGCCTGATCCACACCGTCGATCATGTCGAAGGGACGCTGCGCGACGGGTTCGACGCGCTGGATGGCTTCCTCAGCCATACCTGGGCGGTGACGGTGACCGGAGCGCCCAAGCGCAGGGCGATGCAGTTCGTCGAGGACCACGAGAAGTCGGCCCGCCGGTGGTACGGCGGCGCCATCGGCTGCATGACCTTCGACGGCGGCATGAACACGGGGCTGACGCTCCGCACGATCCGGCTGAAGGGCGGCGTCGCGGAAGTCAGGGTCGGTGCCACGCTGCTCTACGACAGCGATCCGGCTGCCGAGGATGCCGAGTGCCGGCTGAAGGGATCGGCGCTGTTCGGCGTGATCCGACAGGTGAACGGCAATGGCGGACCGGAGATCCAGGTCGCGGCAAGGCCCGGCACGGGCCGCCGGATTCTGCTGGTCGACCACGAGGACAGCTTCGTCCATACGCTCGGCAACTACTTCCGGCAGACCGGCGCCGAAGTGACGACGCTGCGGGCGGAAGCCGCCCGCGCCATCCTGCCGGACATGCGGCCCGACCTGCTGGTGCTGTCGCCGGGTCCAGGGCGGCCGTCGGACTTCGACGTCTCGGCGACGCTGGGTCTGGCGGTGGCGCTGGCGGTGCCGGTGTTCGGCGTCTGCCTGGGATTGC
>DASQKT010000741.1:0-3548 GCA_035630415.1 Skermanella sp. | reverse complement strand
TGCGCTTCCATGTCTCCCTCCCGGAGTTCATTTTTCGCTACGGTATCGCATATGGCTCAGCCGCCGAAGCGGTCGGCCCAGTTCTGGTGGAACGGCAGGTCCACGACGCTGGAGAACTCGGCATAGCTAACCATGTCGCCCTCCCGTCCCTTCGGTGTCCCCGTCCGCTTCAACTCTTCCAACGTGTCGCCGACCGCCTTGACGGCAGTGAACAGCGCGCTGACGGCGTAGAACACGACGTCGAAGCCCATCTCCTGCAAGTCCGAGGCGGTCAGGGCAGTCGTCTCGTTGCCGTCGACGATGGAGACGACCTTGGGACCGGTGATCGCCTTGGCGACCGCCTCGACCTCCGCAATCTTCTTGATGCCGTCCACGAACACCAGATCGACGCCGGCTTCCTGGTAGAGCTTTGCCCGGAGGATCGCCTCTTCCGCGCCCATCGCCGGCATCGCGTCGGTGCGACCGATGATCAGCATGTCGTCGCTGCCCCGCGCCTCCACCGCACAGCGCAGGCGCGCTGCGTTCTCTTGCGGGTCGATCAGCCTGATCCCGGCGAGCTGGCCGCACCGTTTCGGTGCGACCTGATCCTCCAGATGGATGGCTGCGACCTCCGTCTGGACGTACTCCCGGACGGTCCGATGGATGTTGGACGGGCCGCCGTAGCCGGTGTCGGCATCCGCTATCACCGGGATGGTGACGGCGCGCGTCATGTTGCGCGCGTGCTCCGTCATCTCCGTCTGCGACAGCAGCCCGATATCGGGCATGCCCAGGCGGCTGGCGGTGGCGCCGAAGCCCGTCATATAGACGGCGGGAAATCCTGCCCGCTCCACCAGACGCGCGGTCAGGCTGTCCATCGCCCCCGGCGCCATGACGATCTCACGGCCCTTGATGAGGTGTCTCAGCGCCGCTCCGGGCGTCATGCCGTTCATCCCTGTTTCCTTGTATTCAGAAAGTTGGTGGCGGGGGTGCCGGCCGTCACGCTGTTTTCAGCGTGGCGACGCGTTCGGCCTTCAGATCGACACGGGCCGGCAGCAAGGCGACGACCACGGCCGCCAGAAGCGCTCCGCCGCCGATTACCCAAAGCCCCGCGACGCTGGTCTCGAACGACTTCTCGGCAGCGACCTTGAGGTTGGGAGCGACGAAGCCGCCCAGATTGCCCAGCGCGTTGATGACCGCGATACCGGCCGCGGCAGCGTAGCCGCCGAAATAACCCGTCGGAAAAGTCCAGAAGATCGGCTGCGCGCTGATCAGACCGGCCACGCCGAAGCACAGTGCCACGATGGCGAGCAGGGGGCTGACATAGCCCGAGACGATCATGCCGAGGCCGGCGCACAGCAGGGAGATGATCGCAAAGGTCCGGCGGTAGCCGGTCTTGACCGCCAGATCGGGCCAGAACGCGCTTGCCGCGAAGGCGCAGATCCAGGGAATGGCCGAGACCAGGCTGACATAGAAGCCGACCTTGACGTCGAGCAGGGCGCTGACCTGGACCGGCAGATAGAAGGCGATGCCGTAGCCGCAGATGGCGATGCAGAAATAGGCGAAGGCGAAATGCAGCAGCAGCGGGTCCTTCATCGCGGCCCCGAAGTGGACCGAACCCTTTTCGGCCTTCGCCGCTTCCTCGGTCGCCATCGTGCGGGCCAGGGCCTTGCGCTCGTTCTCCGGCATCCATTTGGCGTCTGCCGGCTTGTCCGTCAGGTAGAAGTATGCCCAGACGCCGACCAGCGACGCGAACAGCCCTTCCACGATGAACATCCACTGCCAGCCGTGCAGCCCGCCGAAGCCGTCCATTTCCAGCAGCGCTCCGGATATCGGGCCGCCGAAGATGAAGCAGAGCGGCTGGCTGAGATAGAACAACCCGATGATCTGGCCGCGTTCCTTCGCCGGGAACCAGTAGGTCAAATACAAAAGCACGCCGGGAAAGAACCCGGCCTCCGCGATGCCCAGCAGGACGCGCAGGATCGTGAAGGAGGTATCGCCGGTGGCGAAGGCCATGGCGGCGGCCAGGAGCCCCCAGGTCACCATGATCCGCGCCAGCCAGATCTTCGCGCCGATCCGGTGGAGCAGCAGGTTGCTGGGAAGCTCGAACACCGCGTAGCCGACGAAGAAGATGCCCGCCGCAAAGGCGAAGGCCGCTTCGGAGACGCCGGTCGTCGCCTGGAACGCCTGCTTGGCGTAGGCCACGTTCGCCCGGTCCAGATAGGCCAGGACATACATCAGGACCAGGAACGGAATGATCCGTCGCCGCGCACGCTGGATGCTGCGATCGACGTCGCTGGAGGCGACCGTCGTTGCCATGTGTTTCCCCCAATTTTTGATTTGCCGGCAGTCATCCGCCTAACCGGCGGACCGTCGCTTCGTCGCTGGTATGACAGGGTTGATGAACTTGGATAGGTGACGGACCTCAGCGCCCGCCGGCGACGTCGATGACCGTCGCGGTCACGTAGGACGAAGCGCCCGACAGCAGCCAGAGCGCCGCTGCCGCTACTTCCTCCGCGATGCCGGCGCGGCGCAGGGGGATCGCCTTGGCGATATCGGCAAGCTTGGACGGATCGCCTAAGCTGTCGCCCTGGATCGGCGTGTCGATGATACCGGGAGCCAGCGCGTTGACCCTGACATGGGGCGCCAGTTCCTTGGCCGCCGCGACCGTCAGGGACGCGATCGCTCCCTTGGTCGTGGCATAAAGTGCATTGCCCGGCATGCCGCCGGTACGGGCCGCTATCGAGGACAGGTTGACGATGGAGGCGTGCGGATGCGGTTCGCGGCAGGCGAGGAACGCTCGCTTGCAGTAGAACACGCTCTTCAGGTTGACGCCTAAGACGCGGTCGATCTCTTCCGGTCCCATCTCCGCCAGCGGCGTGATCCGGCCGATGATGCTGGCGTTGTTGACCAGATGCGTCGGCGCGAAACCAAGGCCCGCCAGCCGGGAGGCCGCATCCGATACCGCTGCGTTGTCCGAGACGTCGACCCTGGATACCGTCACGGCGCCGCCGTGGCGCTCCGCGCACTCGCGCAGCCGACCTTCGTCGATGTCCCAGACCGCGGCGCGTCCGCCGTGTTTCACGACCGCATCGACGATGGCGCGGCCGATGCCGGATGCTCCGCCCGTGACTATGACGCAGGTCCCCTCGATGTCCAGAGCGGCCAACGTTTCCTCCTGCCTTTGCTAGTTTCCAAAACTAGGATACATGATCTTGTGTTCTAGTGGCAAGCCACGTATCACGAACGCCAAGGCGCGGAGAGATGAGTAAACTTGTTTTCAAAACCTATATGAATGAGAGCTGAAGGCACGATCGGCGCGGAAAGGACGGCAGGGATGACAATGGCAGCAGAGGCGCGGAAACCACCCTCCATGGCGCTCCAGGTGGCCGACCGCATCCGCAACGCCATCATCCTGGCGGAGTTCGACTTGGGCGAGGCGCTGTCGGAAGACAGCCTCGCCGCCGCGATGGGAATCAGCCGCACGCCGGTCCGCGAGGCATTGCGGCTGTTGCAGACCGAAGGTCTGGTCACCGTCGTTCCGAAGTCCGGCACCTTCGTCTTCAACCCGG
>DASQKT010000740.1:0-5671 GCA_035630415.1 Skermanella sp. | reverse complement strand
CCTCGATCATCCGGTCGACGGCGGCCTTGCCCGCCCGGATGGTCTCGACCGCGCGGGCCATGGCCCCGGCTTCGTCCCGCCGGTCCAGGTTCGAGACCACGATATCGGTCCGTCCGTCGGCCAGCAGCTCCAGCGCCCGGCGCAGCTCGGCGATGGGGGTTAGCAGCCGGCGGGCGTAGATGAACGCCGCCCCTGCGGCCAGCGCCAGGATACCGGCCCCCGACATGAAGCCGATCCGCAGGAAGTCGGTAGCGGCAATCGTCAGTGCTGAAAATACGGTGATAATGAGCACAAGGCCAAGAACTCGTAAAAGGATAGAACCCGGCATGATTAATTCTCTTATGATTTTTGGACGGGCCTGTTCGGTGAGGATTTATGCTGTGGGAGAATTCCGTGCAACCACTTAACGGATCGGGACAGGGATGGCTTCGGCTAAGCCGCAGCCTTTTCATACCTCGTCAGCGCCGCATGAAGTCGTTCGTGCCCGTCCGAGGCATCCGTGAACCGGATGCGAAGGCCGGCCGAACTGGCCTCGATCACCGTGAAGTGGATATCCAGGCCAAGGCTCTCCACGATCAGCCGGCCCTGCGTTCCGGCCGGCTGGTGGCCGGCGCCGGCGATCAGCGCACCGCCTTCCGACAGGTTGGCGATGGTCGCCCCCGTCGTGCCGCCATCGATCTTCAAGGTACAGGGCTGGGCGACCGCGAAACGTGGCAGCTCCCGTCTGTCCACCTCGGCGGTGGAGGTGCGGACGGCCTGAACCAGGATGCCCTGGAGTTCCGCGATCGAGTTGGCGACTTCGGTGGCGGCGGCCCGGACGGTGGTGAGCCGTTCGCCGGTCGATGCGGCCTCCCTGGAGACCTCGAAGATGCGGGAAGAGACCTCGCGGGATGCTTCCGCCGCATGCACGACGTTGCGGCCGATCTCCTGGGTGGCGGCGCCCTGTTCCTCGACGGCGGTGGCGATGGTGCTGGAGATTTCGTCCATCTCGCCGATCGTGCGGTCGATCTCCTTGACCGCGGCGACGGCGGTGAGGGAGACCGACTGGATCTCGTCGATCTGACGGCCGATCTCCTCGGTCGCCTTGGCGGTCTGTCCGGCGAGGTTCTTGACCTCGTTGGCGACCACGGCGAAGCCCTTGCCGGCATCGCCGGCGCGGGCTGCCTCGATCGTGGCATTCAGCGCCAGCAGGTTGGTCTGCGCCGCGATCTCGGAGATCAGGGTAACGACTTCGCCGATACGGGCGATTGCGTCGGACAGGGTGGAAATGGTCCGCTGGGTGTATTCGCTCTTCTCGACCGCCTTTCTGCTGACGGTGTTGCCATGGCTGACCTGCCCCGCGATCTCCTGGATCGACGCCGTAAGCTGCTCGACGGCGGCGGCGACCGTCTGGGCATTGCTGAGCGCCTGTTCCGCCGCAGCGGCGACGTCGTGGCTGTTGGACATAACCCGGTCGGCGGACTCCGCCATGCTGGCCGCATGCCGGTTCATGGCGTCGGTGCGTTCCGCGACCTGATCCACGGCGGACTTGGTTTCCGTCTCCACCTTGGAGGCCATGGCTTCCAGCGCCGCGCATTTCTGGCGCTCGGCTGCCGCTCGCTCAAGCTCCTGCTGCTCGCGCAGGTGGAGGGCTTCCACGCTGTTGGCCTTGAGGACGGCGATGGACCGCGCCATGGCGCCCAGTTCGTCGCGCCTGCCGATATAGGGCACGTCAAGAGAGTAGTCTTGATGAGCAAATTTATCAACTGCAAGGTGCAAAAGGTCGAGAGGACGGATCACTTGGCGCCCGACGATCCAGAACGCCGCCAGTGCTACGCCGGCGCAGGCCAGGATGAGCGCCAGATTGAGCGTCAGCGTCCCGGTCGCGGAACGCTGGAAGGTGTCGATGTCCTTGCGGATCAGTCCTTCCACGCCCCGTCTTGCGGCAAGGACGTCTTCGATCTGTGCCGAAGCCGTCTTGAACCACGTGGCGCTGTCCATCGGGTAGGGGGCGGCGTTGCCGGAAGCATCGACGATCCGCGCGATTTCGCCGTTCATCCGCTCGATCGCCGCCTTGACGGGAGCCATCGCCTTGTCGAACTCCGTGCCCAAACGGGCGGAGCGGACCTGGGCGCTGATCCCGCTGACGGTGACCGCCCCTTCGGCGCGCCCCAGAAGCTCGGTCTGAAGGCTGGACAGGGGCTTGCCGCCGGCGATGACGCCCGCCAGGAGGCCGCGCTCGCGGCCCATATATTCCGCGATCTCAGCCAGATTGCCGGTGAGGGTGAAGGCGTCGGCCAGACGGGCTTCGGCGGTGGATGGCAGGATCTCGCCGACGCGCTGGGCCAGGACCAGTACGGCTTCGATGGCGCGGGTGGCCGATCCGAACCAGGGAGCCGGCTCGCGCTTGCCGTTGCCGTCGATCGCCGCCCAGGCGGTCTGGCGGGCTGTCTCCAACTGTCGCAGTGCCGCTTTGGCATCGGCGGTGTTCAGCCCGGCGGCATCCGCGTGAGCAAGCGCCGAGGTCAGCCCGGCCACCGCCGCGTCGCGCGCCCGTGCCGCGTTCGCCTGCAAGGTGGGATCGATCTGAGCCGCCGCCAGCACGGCGTTGGTCGTTCCCCGCTCCACCGCCATCAGGGAACCGGCTTCCAGGACGGCGGAAGCAGCGGCCTCTCCACTGCCGAACTGGACGGCGGCTGTCCGCTGGCGCCACGCGTTCACCGATTGGGTCACGGTCAGTCCAAGGACAACCAGAACAAGAATGGATACGATGCCGATGAGCTTGAGGCGTATTGTCATTTTTACTTCGACCCTCCGAGCCTGAGCCGCCCCGACGGGTCGAGCGTATCTGCCAGCTTCTTATTTCATGTGCCTACAGGTGTGTAGATACTCCTATTAGGAGCCGATAAGCAAAGCTCACATGCCTTGGATGGATGAAATGTTGTCTTTGAGAAGCAATTTTGATGCGTCTAACAAGCAATTCCTCACATTTACGTGAAGAAGTTTGATCATAGAAGTTCAGTTAGTCGTGTCATCTTGCGGGTGAACGTTTTTCAGGAGGTCCGGGAATGGCCATGGAGATCGTCAATGGGTACCCGTGCCGCGACTGTAGCGACGTCGAAAAGGCGAAAAAGGGCATCGATCCGAATGCCCGCCCCGGTGAGACCGAAGCCGATGCCAAATCCCGGAGCGGTAGCGGCCCGCTTGAAGAGAAGGACAGGGACAAGCGCGGCGTCAATCGGCCGCTTTCCACTGGAAATGTCGGAACGGCATTGAACATCCTGGTATGAGATAGTCCGAAGATACCTGGAAAGCCGATTGTCATGGACGCCTTGCTCAAGGCCTACGGCATTGCCCGCTCGGCACTGATCTACTGGGCCAACCCGCTGAAGCGGCGGCGCTCCCGGCGCTTTTATGGGCAGTTCGTCGGGCCGGGCGATCTGGCGTTCGACATCGGGGCGCATCTGGGAGACCGGGTTCAGGCCTGGACCGATCTAGGTGCCCGAGTCGTCGCGGTCGAACCGCAGCCGCACCTGATGACGGTGCTGAGGCGGTTCTATGGGCACAGCCCTGATGTGGCACTGGTACAGGGGGCGGTCGGAGCGGAGGCGGGAACGGCGGAGTTGCTGATCAACCGGCGCAACCCGACGCTTTCGACCCTGTCGGCGGAGTGGGCGGCGACCGTCGCGGCCTCGCCGCGCTTTCCCGGCGAGCGTTGGGACGAGCGGGTCGAGGTTCACGTCACGACGCTGGACGCTTTGATCGAGGCCCATGGCGTGCCGCGCTTCTGCAAGATCGACGTGGAGGGCTTCGAGGAATCGGTGCTGACGGGACTGTCTCAGCCGTTGCCCTGCCTGTCGTTCGAGTTCATTTCCGAAACCGGCGACCGGACCTTAGCTTGTCTGGACCGGCTGGAGGCGCTGGGAACATACCGGTATAATGTGGCGCTGGGAGAAGCCCGGCACCTGCTGTTCGATAGCTGGTGCGGCCGGGACGATCTGGTGAAGTGGCTGGACGGGCACGGGGCGGAGGATGGTTCCGGCGACATCTATGCTCGCCATTTTCCTTTTCGATCATTTTGAGTGAAAAAATTTTCGAATCAGAACAATCCGAACTCTAAATTTTCGTTTGCAAAAGCCTGACATCTCCGCATAACCTTTGTTCGATAATAAAACGAACCCGCCCACAAGGGACGGGCGGCAAGGGATGAGCGACTGGGGAGGTCGGCTTGAGTTTCTGCGGGGATGGCTGCGATTCCGGTGTGTGTCCATGACCTTGGTGCTGGACCGGATTTCCCGTGTCGCCGGCGGTGAAACCCACCTGCATGAGCTGTCCCTGACGCTTGAACCGGGCTCGCTGAACGTGTTGTTCGGGCCGACGCTGGCCGGCAAGACTTCACTGATGCGGCTGATGGCGGGACTCGACCGGCCCTCCGCTGGGCGGGTGCTCTGGGACGGCAAGGACGTGACGGGTGTCTCGGTACGTCGGCGTCAGGTCGCGATGGTCTACCAGCAGTTCGTCAACTATCCCTCCTTCACCGTCTACGACAACATCGCCTCGCCGCTGAAGCTGGCGGGACTGCCCAAGGCCGAGATCGACCGCAAGGTGCGGGAAGCGGCCGGCATCATGCATATCGAGGGCCTGCTGAAGCGCCTGCCGGCGGAGCTTAGCGGCGGCCAGCAGCAGCGGACCGCGATAGCGCGGGCGCTGGTCAAGGAAGCGGGGCTGCTGCTGCTCGACGAGCCGCTGGTCAACCTGGACTACAAGTTGCGCGAGGAGCTGCGCTCCGAGATGCGCGAGATCTTCAAGCGGCACCGGTCCATCGTCGTCTATGCCACGACCGAACCGCTGGAAGCGCTGATGCTGGGCGGCACCATCACGGTGCTCCATGAGGGCAGGGTGCTTCAGAGCGGCCCGACCGTCCAGGTCTACCACAACCCGTCGAGCCTGCGAGTAGGGCAGGTGTTCAGCGATCCGCCGCTCAATCAGGTGGATGGAGTGGTGGATGGGTCCGGCGTGCTGCTGGCGGAAGGCATCCGGGTCCCCGCCGCCGGCCATCTGGCCGACCTGCCGCATGGCCGCTACCGCTTCGGCATCAGGGCGAACCACCTGTCGGTGTTCCGAGCCCATGACGACGACATCCCGGTTCCGGGTACAGTGGAACTGGCGGAGATCAGCGGGTCGGAGACCTTCATCCATGTCCACGGTCCGGGCATCGCCTGGGTCGTCCAGCAGGACGGCGTCCATACGTTGAGAATCGGCGAGCCGGTCACGGCTTATGTCAACGCGCGCCGGCTGTTCGCCTTCGGCGCCGATGGCGGACTGGTCGCGGCACCGCCGCGCCCGCGTCTCGGCATGGCGGCGGAGTAGGAGAGGGCCATGGCAAGGATCGAACTGCGTGGGCTCGCCCATTCCTACAGCACCCACCCCAAGGGCGACGCCGACTACGCGCTAAAACGGATGGACCACGTCTGGCACGACGGCGGCGCCTATGCCTTGCTGGGACCGAGTGGCTGCGGCAAGACCACGCTGCTGAACATCATCTCCGGCCTGCTGATCCCAAGCGAGGGGCAGGTGCTGTTCGACGGCCTGGACGTCACCCGCCTGCCGCCGCAGCAGCGCAACATCGCCCAGGTGTTCCAGTTCCCGGTGATCTACGACACCATGTCGGTGTTCGACAATTTGGCCTTTC
>DASQKT010000739.1:0-2783 GCA_035630415.1 Skermanella sp. | reverse complement strand
TCTTCCATGGCGCCGGTCGAGAGACGGTGCCCGGCGACGTTGATGATGTCGTCCGTACGCGCCATGATGTAGACGTATCCGTCGTCATCGATGAAGCCGGCGTCGCCCGTCTGGTAATAGCCGGGATAGTCCGTCATGTAGGATTTCACGAACCGCGCGTCGGCGTTCCACAGCGTCGTCAGCGTGCCGGGAGGCAGCGGCAGCTTGACCGAGATGGCGCCGATATCGCCGCGCTTGACCTCGTTGTTGGAAATGTCGAGCGCCCGTACGTCCCAGCCCGGCAGCGCCTTGGTCGCCGAACCGTACTTGATCTTGAACCGCTCGATGCCCAGCGGGTTGCCGGAGATGCACCAGCCGGTCTCGGTCTGCCACCAATGGTCCACCACAGGGACCTTCAGGTGGTCTTCCGCCCAGTGCAGCGTGTCCGGATCGGACCGCTCGCCGGCCAGGAACAGGGTGCGCAGGCTCGACAGGTCGTAGCTGGGGATCAGCTTGCCGTCCGGGTCCTCGCGCTTGATCGCGCGCAGCGCCGTCGGCGCTGTGAACAGCGCCGCGACCTTGTGCTGCTCGATCACCCGCCAGAAGGTGCCGGCATCGGGTGTGCCGACCGGCTTTCCTTCGAACACGATGGTCGTGGCGCCGTGCAGCAGCGGGGCGTAGCAGATATAGGAATGTCCGACGACCCAGCCCACGTCGGAAGCGGCCCAGAAGACCTCTCCCGGCTTGATGTCGTACATGTTGCTCATGGTCCACTTCAGCGCCACCGCATGGCCGCCGTTGTCGCGGACCACGCCCTTGGGCTGGCCGGTCGTGCCGGAGGTGTAGAGGATATAGAGCGGATCGGTCGCGTCCACCGGCACGACCTCGGCGGGTGCGGCGGCGGCGGTGACCGTTTCCCAATCGACGTCGCGCGGCTCGACCAGGGATGCCGTCACCTGCGGGCGCTGGAAGACGACGACGTGGTCGGGCTTGTGGTCCGAATGGTCGATGGCGGCGTCGAGCAGCGGCTTGTACGGCAGCACCTTGCTGCCCTCGATCCCGCAAGACGCGGTGACGATGGCCTTGGGCTTGCTGTCGTTGATGCGGGTCGCCAGCTCGTGCGGGGCGAAGCCGCCGAACACGACGGAATGGACGGCGCCCAGGCGGGCGCATGCCAGCATGGCGACGACGGCCTGCGGGATCATCGGCATGTACAGGATCACCCGATCGCCCTTGGTGACGCCAAGGTCACGCAGCGCCCCGGCGAACCGCGAAGTCAGGTCGAGCAGTTCGGAATAGGTGATGGTCTGGACGGTCTTGGTGACGGGGCTGTCATAGATGATGGCGGCCTGATCGCCGCGCCCGGCCTCGACGTGGCGGTCCACGGCGTTATAGGCTGTATTCAGCACGCCGCCCTTGAACCAGCGGTAGAAAGGCGGGTTGGAACTGTCGAGCACGGTATCCCAGGGCTTGATCCAATCGATCTCGCTGGCGGCATCACCCCAGAAGCCTTCGGGGTCCGAGAGGGAGCGGGTGTGAAGCTCTTCATAACGACCGGTCATGGAACGCCTTCTTCTTACTGGAGCGGTGATTCGATCCTTGGCGTGTCGGGGGAATTCCTCCCATACGCGGGCGGATATTGCTTCAGCGGGGCGACTTTATGCAAATGTGTTTCACTATTTAAACGGCCTGCGACATTTTGAACCTTCAGACTATCCGCTGCTTGAAGAAGCCGGCCCACTCTCCCGCCCGTGTCCTCCAGGTGGCCGTTTCGTTGACGAAACGAACCTGTTGCCATAGCCGCTCGATGCCGGGCGGCGACAGCACCGACGCCATCACAAGGTCCAGCGCCGTCAGGTAACGCGCGCCGAAGCTGCTCCAGTCCTCGCCAGGATCGACCAGCAGGGCGTGCCCCGCCGTCGTCTCGGCCAGGGCTCCCAAGTCGCTGGCAACCACGGCGCAGCCGGCCGCCATCGCTTCAAGCGCCGCGATGCAGCCGGTCTCCGGGAAGGTGCAGGGATAGGCCAGGATCGATACCGCACTCAACGCTTCCGCCAGTTCCGGCTGCGCCAGCGTCCCGACATGCTCGATGCCGGGCGTGTTCCGGCACTGGTCGTAAAGCGCCTGGAACTGGCTGTCCGAAGGGCCGGTCAGATACGTCCCCATGTCGGAGAAGACCCGCAGGCGGCAGGGCCGGGGGATCAGCGGGAACATGCCGGCCAGCAGGTCCAGCCCCCGGAACGGCGTGGACGTATAGGCCAGCAGCAGCGGATCGCTCATCTTGGCCCGCGCCAGCGTATCCGCATCGGCAAACAGGTTTTCGAAGGCCGGCGCGATGGCGTTCCGCAGCACGGCCGTCCGCTCGTCGGCCAAGCCGAACCGTTCCCGATAGCGCCCGCGCTGCCACTCGCTGACCAGGACGACGCCGTCCCAGCCGTCGCGGACGGCGGGATCGGTCAGGCATTGGACGGCAGGCTGGTCTTCGGCATGTCCCGTCCACAGGAAGACCGGAACCCCCGATGGCACCAGATCGCGCACCGGGCCGGGTATGGCGGTCAGGGACACGGCGGCGTCCCACCCTGTCCCGCGCAGCCGCTCGACCCCCTCCCGCCTGTCGAGCGACAGGCAATCGACGCCGCGCCGCGGTCCCGGCCTCGTCGTGTGGGTCGCAAGCACGACCTCGTGCCCCGATGCCGCCAGGGCAGCCGTCAGGTGGCAGGCGGCCGACTGCATCCCGCCAAGCGGACGTTCGAACGGCGTATCGGCGTCGTAGTCCCACGGCATCAGGTCGATGAAGCACAGCC
>DASQKT010000738.1:0-5165 GCA_035630415.1 Skermanella sp. | reverse complement strand
TAGGAGCGAGCGTTGGCGTCCCGTGACTTTCCCGGCGCATGGCAGGCTGGACGCGCAGCCAACTCGGGGCTGCAAGATGCCTCGAATTCTCTCGCCATTACGTTACTTCCAGAACCTGCGACATTTTGCCCGCTCGAAGATCGCGCGGAGCAATCCTGGAACAGACTAAATCCTTGCGTCGCTTCATGAATCCGCATCCTTCCTGTCGATTGAAGGAAGACGGCGCATACCCTTGATAAAGAGCGGCGTATGCGCTGGCAATTTCCTGATTCTTGAATTCATATAATGAATATAAAAAGTTTTCTTGTCGGATGTTCCAGGGCTAGGCTATTTAGTAAGCAGCGTGAATGACAAAGCTAACTAATCAATTGCCGGCAGAATCTGGCCCCAAGGTTAACTATTTGTAAATGGGAGACGAAATGGTCAAGTTCCTGCCAGGCATGCAGCACCTCCGGTTATTAGCCATGGTCGCGGCGGCATTTTTATTGTTGGGCGCACATACTACCGTACAAGCCCAGACCATCAAGGCCGCCTATGTCGAACTGCCGCCCTACACCTATACGGATGCGGCGGGCAGCCCGCAGGGCAGTCTGGTCGAACTTCTGGCAAAGGTGTCCGCCGACGCCGGCTACGCCTATACGGCGGAATCCGCTCCGGCGCGACGCCTGTTCCAGGGGGTGGTGGACGGTCAGTACGACATGTTCATCGGCATCAAGACGCCCGAGCCGTTCCAGGGAACCACGATCGCCAGCAAGTCCGTCATCGCGAACATCGAGCTGCGGGCTTGGGGGATCGGCGGAGCACCGGCGATCAAGGCCAAGGAGGATCTGGCCGGCAAGCAGGTCATCGTCCTGACCGGCTATTCCTACGGCGGCTGGCGGACATACCTGGACGACCCGGCCAACGGCGTTCAAATGATCGAGGCGCGGACGCCGGAACAGGCGTTGCAGTTGCTGACCGCCGGCCGTGCTCCGGTTCTGCTGCAATATGCCCTGCCGATGGCGCGGGCGCTTGCGGCCCAGCCGACACCGAATCTGCAATCCGCCCTGATCTCCAGCCTGGACTGTCACTTCGTCGTTTCCCTGAAGCGCCCCGACGCCGCCGAGCTTCTGGCGAAGCTGGATGCCAGCTTCGAAAAGTTGAAGGCGGCAGGCAAGCTTCCGTGATGATTTCCGCCGGCGCCGCGCAATGGCGGCGCCGACTTCCGAAAAGAACTTGAGCGTAAGCGGACCATGCCCGTAAAAAGCCAGACGCCCCAAACGGCCGACATCACCGGCCGTCTCGGAATTCGCCAGAAGGCCCTGTTGCTGATCGGCGCGACGCTGCTGATTTTCGGCACGCTTTCGGTTGCCTTCACCCTGTACAGGTCCAGCGAGACCGCTTACGCCGACCTTCACACCAGGGCGGAGATCATTGCCGCCCTTCAGGCGAGATCGGCGGCTATCCCGCTGTTCGACTTCGACTTCCAGCAGGTTACGGAGATCGTCAAGGCGTCGGCCGGCGATCCGGACTACCTGGCAAGCATCGTGCGCGACACCAAGGGCAAGGTCGTGGCTGGTGACGGCGACCTGAAGGCCGCCGATGGCTTCATCGAAGTGGTCCAGGAGATCAAGGGCGGGGCGTCCGGTCAGGCCATGAAGATCGGCGAGTACGTCCTTCGGCTGAAGACTGTCCGCATCGACAGCGAGTTGCGGGCACAGGCGCTGGTCCAGGTCGGCGGCGGCATCGTCTCCATGCTTGTCATCGTCGGCATTCTCTACGCCATCATCGCGTCGTTCAGCGGACCGCTGGAAAAGCTGACGCGGCTGGTCGCGCGTCTCGCCCATGGCGATCACGGCGTATCCGTTCCGGATACCGACCGGCGGGATGAAATCGGTGCCTTGGCCCGAGCGGTCGACGTGCTCAAGGCCAAGGCTCAGGAGCGCGAGCGTCTGGAAGCTGAGAAGATCGCCAGTCAGCAGGCGGAGGCCGCCCGCGCACGGCGCCTGACCGAACTCGCCGCCGCCTTCGACAGCCGGGTCGAAGTGGCGGTCGTGGAAGTGTCGGGGACCGCAGGCCAGATGAAGGCGGGCGCCGAAGGCGTGCTGGACGGAGCACTTCTCGCCGACCGGCGCAACAACACGGTCGCCGACGCCGCTGGCCGGGCATCGGAGAACGTGTCGATCGCCAGCGCCGCGGCGGAGGAACTGACGACATCGATCCAGATCATCGCGGAAAGCGTTGGCCAGTCGGTCGTGGTGTCGGAGCGGGCGATCGGCAAGGCCGAGGAGACCCGCCGCACGGTCGAGTCCCTGGCCGAGGCCGCACACAAGATCGGCGAAGTGACCGAACTCATCAACCAGATCGCCGGCCAGACGAACCTGCTGGCCCTGAACGCCACGATCGAGGCGGCCCGTGCCGGCGAGGCGGGCAAGGGCTTCGCGGTCGTGGCGTCGGAGGTCAAGAGCCTTGCCAACCAGACGGCGCGGGCTACCGATGAGATCGCCGGCCAGATCAAGGCGATCCAGTCGGTTACCCACGAGACCGTCAATGCCATGCAGCAGATTTCGGCTGCGATCAGTGATCTGAACGAACGCTCGGGACGGATCTCGGCGGCGATCAGCGAGCAGCTCGGCGCTACCACGGAGATCGCCCTTCAGGTCAGTGGTGCTGCCGAGGGCGCCGAAACCGTCGCCGTGACGATCGGCGAAGCCGCCGGGGCGTCCCATGCCGTATCGACCGCCGCCCGCGAGACGCTCGCACTGGCGGCACGGCTTCAAGAGCGCTTCGTCGCACTCCAGGGGGAGGTCCGGCAGTTCCTCGATTCGGTCAAGGCTGCGTAGCTTGAACAGGATGGGATATTTCGCTTCTCCTGCGTGTTTATAACCGGCAGCCGGCTTCGATCCTGGATCGAAGCCGGTCCAGGTCCCGAAACACCGGAGCATTTTCCCCCTTGCGCAAGTCCGCTGGCTCCAGCGGCTTCGGCGGCATCGCCCGAGCCCTCCGCAATCCGAATTACGGTCTCTACACTGCCGGGAACGCCGCATCGCTGATCGGCACATGGATGCAGCGCATCGCGGTAGGCTGGCTCACCTGGCAATTGACGGGGTCGGGGGCTTGGCTGGGTGCGATGGCGTTTGCCGACCTGTTCCCGACCGTCATCATCGGACCGATCGCCGGCGCCGCGGCCGACCGGTGGGACCGGCTCCGCGTCACCAAGATCAGTCAGGCCCTTGCGATGGCCCAGTCGGTCGTCCTGTTCCTGCTGACTTTCAGCGGTCTTATCACCATCGAGCTGCTGCTGATGCTGACGGCGGCGCTGGGGGTGATCGCGGGGTTCAATCAGCCGGCCCGTCTGGCACTGATACCCAGTCTGGTCCGGCGGGAGGATCTGGCAGCGGCGGTGGCGATCAATTCCATCATCTTCAACTCGGCGCGCTTCATCGGTCCTGCCGTCGCCGGTCTGATGATCGTCGCCGGCGGCATATCGGCTGCCTTCGCCGCCAACGCAGTCAGCTTCATCTTCTTCCTGGCGGCTCTGTCCCGCATCCATCTGGAGCCGAAGCCCGACGTAGCGCCGGTGGAGCGCAGGTCACTCCTCGGCGATGTCGCCGACGGTGTGCGCTATGCCGCAAATCATCCGGGGATAGCACCGCTGCTCCTTCTACTCACGATCGTCTGCATCTGCGTCAGGCCCGTGGTCGAGCTGCTTCCGGGCTTTGCCGCAACCGTCTTCGCATCGGGTGCAGACGGGCTGGCGATCCTGACATCCACGATCGGGGCGGGCGCCGTGCTCGGCGGGCTGTGGCTGGCGCGGCGAAGCAGCGATCCCGCCGGACTGACCACGATAGCGCTCGGAAACACGCTGGTCCTGGCGTTCTCGCTCCTGGCCTTCGTCGCCAGCGACCGCTGGTGGATCGCTTTGCCCGCACTGGCCGCCCTTGGCGCCTGCATGGTCATTACCGGCGTGGGAACCCAAACCCTGCTTCAGCTATCGGTCGAAGGGGCCATGCGGGGCAGGGTGCTGAGTCTCTATGGCATCATTTTTCGGGGTGGCCCAGCGGTCGGAGCCCTCATCATGGGCATCGCTTCGGAGCACGCCGGTCTCCGGCTGCCTTTAGCCATCGGATCTCTGCTGGCCATGCTGGCGTGGCTCTGGACCTGGTCCGCGCGGGCAAGGATCACGAGGGCGCTGGAGGCGGCAGGGCACGCAGACTGATCGGGAGCGGTAGCATCGCCATTCATTCATCAGGCATGACATAAAATTACACGCCATGCAGAACAATAAATTATATAAAATTTATATAAATTATAACGTCTGTACGAAGAAATATCCTCGCGGTGACCTTTGTCATAGGACATTCAATTTATGCCTATTGATTTAGTCATAAACCATAGGGTAAGTTATAAATTGTATCCTTATCGAGATCATGCGATCTCTTCCTTATGGTGACTGAAGACTATGCAGTTATTCACCATGCCGCCATCGATTCTGCCGGTCGTTCCAGCCGCCTCTCCAATACCCGCTGACGGCCACAGTTCAATGTGCAAATGCCGTATCGTGATAATCGACGACGATCGCTCGATCCGACAGGCATTCACATGGGCATTGCAGGATCTCGACTGTGAAGTGATTGCGTCTTCCCATATAGCGGATGCCTTGTCTCAGATGATTCGCCTGGAATTCGTTCCGGATGCCGTGATCGCTGACTATCATCTGGATAACGGGACATCCGGACTGAGGGTCATTCGCCTGATCCGCCGCCTGTACAGGGTGGATCTGCCCGCCGTTGTCATCACCGGCGATATATCCGCCGCAGGACTTGCCGGACCGGACGAGGGTATCCGCTGGCTGTTCAAGCCGGTGGGCTACACGAGACTTGCCAGTCTGGTCGATAATTTCCGGACATCGATGGAACGGATACCGGTGGTCGCCGGAATCTGAAATCCAGCGTCTCCGCGTTTATTGCAAAACTTCCCCGAAGAGAAGACGGTCGTGATCCGATAGTCAGAAGCTCATCAACTATGTCATACCTTTGGATAGGCCGATCCAGGGAAACCGGGTTGATGGGATTCAAGCTCGGACGCACTAACAATCGCTTTGGGAATATACTGGACGCTTTGCGCGGCCTGCGGCTCCGGCTTGTCCTGCTGGTGGCCTGCGGCATCGTGCCGCTCACCCTCCT
>DASQKT010000737.1:0-18354 GCA_035630415.1 Skermanella sp. | reverse complement strand
GACCCGTTCCGAAAAAGCGGTATAGCCCCGGATGTCGGAGAACAGCATCGTGGCCCGCCGCCGCTGGCCGCCCAGCCTGATCCCACCCTCGGAGTCCCGGATCGCCAGCATCGTCCCGCCGGAAACGAACTTCTGAAGGTGAAAACGCTCGTTCAGCCCCACGACCATGTCGTCCATGCGCCGCGCCAGTTCGCCGATCTCGTCATGGGAGCGGACGCCTTGGACGCGCGCCTGGAAGTTCCCCTTGGCGACCTCCCCCGCGACGCGGTCGATCTCCACGATCGGCCGGCTGATCCGGAACGCCAGCAGAAGCGCCCCCAGCCCGGCGACCGCCAGCCCGGCGACGATCCAGCGCAGCAGGCTGTCGATCATGCGGTCGACGGCGATATAGGCGTCGCGCTGCCGCTTCTCCACCAGGATCGCCCAGTCGAAGGCACGCGGGAAAGCGTAGGCTCCCAGCATCGGCTCGCCGTCCGGCCGGATATGGGGGCCGGCGGCGATCGTCCGGGTCCCGCCGTTCAGCAGCCCGACCGCCTCCGCGACGAACGATACGCCGCCAAGATCGGTCCGCTCCGGATCGAACACCCGGCGCGCCTGGGTATCGACGATCGTGACGAATCCCGTCTTGGCGAAGGGATGCGTCTCCAGGAAACGTCGGGTGCGGTCCAGATCGATCCGCACCGACAGGACCGAGGACGCACCGGCGAAGCGGGTGCGGAGCGGCAGGACGATGGTGGTGAGCCAGTCGTCCGTCTCTCGGACATGGGCGGCGTTCCCGACATAGAACTCGCCGGAGCCGGCGGCGGCCTGGATCTCCTCCGCCGGCAACCTGAGCACCGCCAGCGGATCGAGCCCCGCCGTCGCCAGCCGCTTGGAGAAGATGCTGTTGGTCACGACCACCGGGACCGGCGCTCCCTCGACCGTGATCTGCAAGGCCGCGAACTCCGGGATGTCCTTGATGCCCAGGGTCAGCAGCGCGATCTTCTCCGGCACGCCCAGACGTTCATCGTCCAGCGCGTTACGGATCAGCAGCAGCGGGGCCAGCCACGTCCGTTCGGACCGGTCGTTGATCTCCGACACCAACTGCTCGGCCACGGCGACCAGCTCGCCGTTGGCCGAGCTTTTCAGCTCGTCCTGGGCGATCCGGATCATGCTGCGCCCGGCGACGACCAGCGGCACCACCGCGATCAGGATCGCGAAGATCAGGAGCTTGTTGCGCAGGCTGATCCTGGTCCGCACTCGGCCTCTCCCTCTCCCCCGCCGTCAGCGCTTCGCCGTAGCGCGGCGCTCGCCCGCCTGGCGCTCGCCGCTCTGGTCCGCCGTTAGCTCTCCGGCGGGCTCGTCATGACCGCGTACCGTCACCGTCATGCCGCCGACCGCTTGGCCGCAGGACAGCCCCGTACCGTCACGCACCGTCAGGCGTACCTTGTAGATGCCCGGCTTGTCATAGGCATGGCGCAGCTTCTCGCCCGCCCGCGACGTGCCGTCGCCTAAGTCCCAGACATATTCCAGCCCTGAACCGTCGGGATCGCTCGTCCCCGAGGCGTCGAACAGCAACTGGTCGTGTGCCCCTCCGGCAAAGGCATCCCGGTCACCGCCCAGGCTGACCTGCGGCGGGGCGTTGACGTGTATCCGGGTGACGGCCTCGGTCTCGGCGCACGGAGAACCGGAATCGTCGGTGACCTTCAGCCGCACCGGATAAGTCCCCGGCTGGCCGAAAGCGTGGGAGACCCGCGCCCCCTCCGCCGTCGTTCCATCGGCGAAGTCCCAGCGATAGCCCGTCAGCTTGCCGTCCCAATCGATCGACCCC
This sequence comes from Skermanella sp., assembly GCA_035630415.1. GTDB lineage: Bacteria > Pseudomonadota > Alphaproteobacteria > Azospirillales > Azospirillaceae > Skermanella. Next base: position 16,544 of record DASQKT010000737.1, on the reverse strand, counting down.
CCGCCGTCGAACGCGACGGCATCGCCGGCGCAGACGCTCCGGTCCGGTCCGGCGGATGCCGAGGGCGGGCGATTGACGTGCAGCGCCCGTGAGATCGCCCTCCGGCTGTTCGCCAGCCCGGCGCCGTCGTCGGCGGTCAGCACGACGTTGTAGACGCCGGGATCGTCGAAGACATGGGAGATCTCCGCTCCCGAAGCCCTGGCTCCGTCACCGAGATCCCAGTCGAAGCTCCGGATCGCGCCGTCGGCATCGCTGGAGCGCTTGGCGTCCAGCCCGACCGGCTGGCCGAAGCAGGCCCCTCCGGCGACCGCGATCACCGGGGCCGGCGCCGCGTTGACCGTCACCTTTGCCGTTGCCTTGGTGCTGCTGTTGGGCAGGCCGGCGTCGTCCGTGACCGTCAGCGTCACGGTGTAGACGCCGCTCTCCCGGTACCGATGCCGCGCCACCATTCCCGTCCCGGAGTTGCCGTCCCCGAAGTCCCACTGGTAACGCCCGACCGCCCCGTCCGGATCGGACGAGCCGGAGCCGTCGAAGCTTACCTCATCGAGGACCGCCACGGTGCGGTCAGGACCCGCAACCGCGACCGGCGGCGCATTGGCGACGATCCTGTGCTGCGCCGAGACCACGCTGCATGCGGTGGCTCCGGCGGCAGGCTCGACCGAAAGGGTGGCGACATAGACGCCGGGTTTGTCATAGGCATGCTCGACAGCCCGCCCTTCCGCCGAAGTCCCGTCGCCGAAATCCCAGCGGTACCCCGCGATCCCGCCGTCCTCCGCCGCCTTGAACGGCGCCGGGCTGCCGACCGGGATGCGATCGGGCGCGTCTATCCTCGCCACTGGAGCGGCTGCCACCTGGACCGACACTTCATCGGTACTGGTATTGTCGCACTGCCCCGCCTTGTCCCCCTCGATGGTCAGCAGGACGCGGTAGCTTCCCGGTTTGCGGAAGACATGGACCGGCTTCTCGCCGCCCCCGACATTGCCGTCGCCGAAGTCCCAGGTGAAACGGTTGACCACGCCGTCGAAGTCATGGGAGGCCGAACCGTCGAAATGCACGTCGGTATTGGCGCAGACCTTCAGGTCCGGCCCTGCCTCCGCTATCGGCGATTCATCGACCACGACCACCAGCCGGTCGGTATGGCTGCTATGGGCGAAGCTGGATTCATCCTCGACCGTCAGGGTCACGGGATAGACCGCACCCTTGCGGTAGGTCTTGGCGGGATTGACGGTGTCGGCCGTCGTCCCGTCGCCGAAGTCCCATTTGTAGCGCAGCAGCCCGCCGTCCGGGTCGGACGACTTGCTGCCGTCGAGCAGCACGGTATCGCCAGCACAGACCTGTTTGTTCGCCCCCGCGACCGCGACAGGCGGCCGGTTGATCGTCACGGTGATCGCCGTCGATGCCTTGCCGTTGGGCAGCCCCGTCCCGTCGTCGACCGTCAGCGACACCGGATAGCTGCCGCCCTCCGCATAGGTATGCGTCGCCCGCACCCCGCCGCCTCCGGGCGAGCCGTCACCGAAATCCCACCAGTAGGTCAGCGGATCGCCGTCCGCATCGGCGGAAGCCGACCCGTCGAACTCGATCACCGTGCCGCCGCTCAGGATATCCGGCCCGGCCGAGGCCACCGGCGGCGCGTTGACCCGGATCGCGGTCGTATCCTGCGCGGTCCCGTTCAGCGCCCCGGACCGGTCGGTCACGGTCAGCCGCGCCGTATAGGTCCCCGGCCTGTCATATTTCCGCGTCGTCTCGCATCCGGCGGCTTTGGTCTCGACATCGCTGAAGTCCCACCGGAAAGCCGGGCCGGTTCCATCCGGATCGGACGAGTTGCAGCCGTTCAGCCTGACAGCCATCCCCGGCGCGGAAATCAGATCCGGTCCTGCCATCGCCAGCGGTGGCGCGTTGACGAACACCAGCGCCTCGTCGTAATCGACGGCATCCGGCTGGCCGGTATCGTCGCGCACGGTCAGGCGGACGCGGTAGGTTCCAGGCTCCGCGTAGCGGTGCGAGGCCTGTTTTCCCCCCGCAGCCGTCCCGTCGCCGAACTCCCACTGCCAGCCCACGATGTCGCCGTCGGGATCGAGCGACCCCTGGCCGGAAAACGCCACCGTCTGACTGGGAGCGGCCACCTGATCCGGCCCGGCATCCGCTATCGGCGCCGCATTGACCAGCACCCGCAAGGCATCGCCGGCGCTGCTCCGCACCGTCCCGGAGTCGTCCGTCACCGTCAGCCTGACGGTGTAGGCCCCGACCTTGCGGTAGACATGCGACACCGTCCGCCCCATCCCGGTGGCGCCGTCGCCGAACTCCCAGTCATAGCGCGCGATCATGCCGTCCGGATCGCTCGAACCGCCGCCGTCGAAGCTCACTTCGCTGGCCGTCACGACCTGATCCGGCCCGGCATCCGCCACCGGCGGCGCGTTGACCACGACGGTCAACTCGTCCTCCGCCGTGTTGGTCGAAGTCCGGGAATCGTCGGTCACCACCAGCCCGACCCTGTAGGTCCCCGGCGTCCTGTAGGCATAGGTCACCTTCGCCCCATCGCCCTTGGCTCCGTCGCCGAAGTCCCAGGCATGGTCGATCAGCACTCCGTCGCGATCGACGGAACCGGACGCGTCGAACGCGATCACCTCCCCCACCGCGACCCGGCGGTCCGCCCCGGCCGCCGCCACCGGCGGATCGTTGACGACCACCTTCAGCCCGGCACGCCCGACGCTGTTCGCAACGCCCGCGTCGTCGCGCACCTCCAGCCCGACGCGATAGGTCCCCGGCCGCTCGAAGACGTGCTCGACCGCCCGGCCCGACGCGGTCGAACCGTCGCCGAAGTCCCAGGCATAGTCCGTAATCCCACCGTCGATGTCGTAGCTGCTGCTGCCGTCGAGCCTCAGCACCTCTCCGACCGACATCCGGGTATCGGTCCCCGCCACCGCCACCGGCGGCGCGTTGACCTGCACCAGCACGGTATCCGTGCCGGCATTGCACGGCGCCGGCGTGTCGTCCTCGACGCTCAGGGTCACGACATGGCGTCCGGGAGTCGTGAAGGCGTGCCGCGCCCTGACCCCGTCGCTCCGCGTCCCGTCGCCCATGTTCCAGGAATGGCGGGTAATCGGCCGATCCCCCAGCTGCGAGGCCGCGCCGTCGAAAACGACCGCCTCTCCGGGTGCCGCCACCCGATCCGCCCCGGCGACCGCCGTCGGAGGCCGCTTGAGGAAGACGCTGAACGGCAGGATCGCTCCGTTCCCCACCGCACCCGACCCATCCAGCACCCGAAGTTTTCCGGAATAGCCGCCCGGCCGGTCGAACCGGTGGATCACGGTCCGCCCTTCCCCACCAGCGCCATCGCCGAACTCCCACCGGTAGCGTAGCTGGTCACCATCCGCATCGACCGTCCTGGAAGCATCGAAGGCGACCGAGTAGCAGTCCGCCAGCGTCTCCAGCCGAGCATCCGCCTGCGGACGCTGGTTCGGCCGGCGTGCCCGCACCGGCATCAGGAACGGCACCGGCTTTCCGGCTTCGTCGTTGATCGTGAAAGTCGCGTCGTTCGGCACCTCGTCGCCCCCGGCGAACAGGACGGCCGCCACAGCCCCCCGCTCCTCCGGATCGATCTGCACGGTGGAGCCTTTCCAGTCCCCCTGCCCCGACGCCGCCAGCGGCTGCGACCGGAAGGCCGATACGAACGTGACCTCACCATTGGCCGCATCGAAGTTGCGGACCGTCAGGCTCCTGGCCTCAGCCGGGACGCGGAAGCGAAGTTCCGCCAGCGAACGCTTGTCCGGCATCCGGACGGTAGGCCGCTCGTCCAGCAGTTCCAGCCCGGCGGGCTCCAGGTTGCGGTGATCGCGCAGACTGACGGTGACGGTGAACAGGTTGGCGTCGTCGCCGCCGAAGCCGTCCGTCACCAGCCTGAACACCCGCCGGTCGTCGACGACATCGGCGTCGGCGGGGTCGAGTTCCCCCAACGTCGTCCACTTCCCATCGGTCGCGGGATCGGCGCCGAAGCGGCGCGACATCAGCGGCGCGTCGCCGCGCCCATAGACCAGGAAGCGCGCTTCGGTATCCGGCTTGCCATAAACCAGGTCATGGTCGCCGCCGAGATCGGGGTCGAATACCCTGACATAGAGCTTGTCCGACGTACCCGCCGGCACGCTCAGCAGGAACTCTTCCCGATGATCGTCGTCGCCCTCCTGCGCCAGGGCCTTCGGCCCGTAGACGACGGACAACGGACGCTCCGCCGCACTTTCCTGAGCCTCACCGGCGGAAACCGACAGGAGGAGAGCGATCAAAACCGACGACAGAAACCACGAACCCTTGCCGTGTCCCACGCTTTCCTCCCCGCTTTTCTTATAAGTCGAAGCGATAACTCAGTCGAAGCGATAGCGCCGGCTATTGCCGACATAGTCCTCCAGCAGCACGTCCTTGAGCACCGCAACCCCGCGAGCCCCCACCGGCAACGTCAGCGTTCCGCGATAGACGCCGCTGGCTTCGCTCAGCCGCAGGTAATCGGTGAAAACCTCACCTCCCACCGCGAGCGTGACCTGAGCCGCCTGCCGCAGTCCGGACTTATCGCGGGCGGTCACCTCCACGGTCAGTCGCCCGCCTTTCTCGATCTGTTTCGGCTCGACACGCTGGCCCCCCAGTTCCGGCGGGTCCTGATCCAGGCTGACCTGCCAGCGCTCGATCCCTGTATTGCCGACGCGGTCGGTCGCCTGCATCTCGATCCTGTTGGCACCGGAAACCAGCTCGATCCTTTCCTCGAACCGCCCGCCCGTATTGGCGATCTCCTTGCCGTTCAGCGTCAACTGGGCATCCGGCTCGACCGTGCCGGAAAGCGTCAGCCACTCGGTGCCGGTGACAGGCGGCGGTTCGGTATCGGCCTGGATGCGCGGCGCCTCGCGGTCGATCGACGCCTGGAACCCGTCTTCGGTGACGACGCCGTTGGACGCTGTCACCGACAGCGCCAGATCCTCCTGCTCCCCCGCCAGCGGCACCGTCAGGACGAAGCGCCCCTTAGAATCGCTGAAGGCGGACGCCCGCAACGGCCCGGTGGAAGACCGCACACCGATCCGCGCATTGGCCTCCGTCGTCCCCGACAGCGTCAGGGGGCTGCGGTTCGTCACGAAATGCAGTGGACCCAGGCGCGGCAGGCCGGCGTCGTAGACGACGGCAGCCTTGCCGGCAGGCGTATGGACGAACGCCCGCGTCCGCTCGGTCCTGTTGCCGGCGGTATCGACCGCCGAAATCACGATCTCATTGACCCCATGGACCGGCACGATGCTCGCCTCGAAGGCGCCGTCCGGCGCCACCTTCAGCACCTCGCCCCGGAACGAGAGCGCGGCATCGGGCTCGGTCACTCCCCGCACCATGACGGGCGTTCCCCGAAGCACCGCGCCGTCGGCCGGCTCCGAGATCGCCAGATAGGGCGGGACGGTATCCGTGCGGATGTTGAACCGCCAAGTCTCGCTCCGCTCCCCCGGCAGGCCGAACTTGTCCAGCGCCGCGACCCGCCAGTAATAGGACCCGATCTCCAGCCCCGCCGTCGCCATGCTGTTCCGCTGCAAACCCCAGTGGCTGTCCACGACCTGCTGAAAGACGCTGTCCTGCCCTATCTCCAGCCAGTATCCGGTGGAATCCGGCACCGCGTTCCAGGCCAGCACCGCCCCGGCGTTGAAGATCGTGCCGTCATCGGCAGGACTGACCAGCTCCGGCTTCGCCAGGACGCCGATGGTCTCGCTGGGCGCCTGTCCCGACCGCACCACCGTTCCCTCGTTACGCCCAAGGGTGACGCTCGCCCCGTTGCTCGCCACCTCCAGCGTCGCGTCGTCGTAGTTGGTGAACTTCGATCCCCGCTTGTCCTTCTCGACCCAGAAATTGGTCGAGTTGATCTGCGTCTCGACATCGGGGATCTCCAGCTCGAAGGTCTTGCGCCGGCTCTTCCCCGCCAGCAAGGCGTAGAAGTCGCCCTCGATCAGGTTGACCTTGGCCTCCTGCGCCCGTTCCAGCGGATCGGCGCGCATCCGCATGATGACCGCCTCCGAATTGGAACTGAGCCGCAGCCTGCTTTCATCGCGGAACGTGATCTGCGCGGTCGAGCGCGACAGCGTCCGCACCCGCTCTTCCTCGGTCAGGACCGACTTCACCGGCCGGTCGCCCCAATCCAGGTCGCGCGGCCTGCGTCCCTCGACTTCTCCCTGACGGTCGCTCAGAAGCGCTTCCACCGCCGCATCCCGCGCCTTCCCCGCAGCCTCCAGCGCCTTGTCCGCCGCCTTCTCTGCTCCGCCGGCCAGCTTGATCGCTGCGTCCCAGTCGCCCGCCTGCCGACGGGCCTGCGCCTGCTCGTGCAGGGCCACCGCCTCGTCGATCTGGTCGGCGGCGAAGACCTTGGCCCCGGCCTGCGTCGCCGCCTGGATATGGTCGAGCGCCGATGCCACCGCCTTGCCGGCCCGGCTGACCTGAGTGACGGGGATGCGCAGTTCGACGCCGGGCTTGGCATCCGCGACCGACGCCAGCCCGCTCGCCTTCAGGATTTCGGTCCACAGATTGGGGTCGCCCAAGTGCTGGCGGGCAAGGTCCCGCAGGTTCTGCCCCTCCTTCATGGTGACCCGGACCATGCCGTCGGAAGGTGCGGCACCCTTTGCGATCTCCGGGATCACGGACACAAGCGCCGTCAGAACCATGCCGACAGCAATGCAGCGTGCCCGGACAAACCGGCCATCAATGCCCTCGCCACGTTCCTTCATGAAACCGGGGACCCTCAAAGAGGCAATATTCCGCCTTTTTATCATCGATCGATGAAACTATCGCTCTCTCAAAAGGGGGCCATTTATACCAAAATGCCCATAATCGTGAATTGGCGGGTGAAAGGCTTCACACCGAAAGCCTGCGGCGTGTAAGCCGGCTTACATACCCAGGCAGGCTCCCCGGCTAAGTTTGGTTCATCGAACACGACGACTTCACAAGACGGCCTCGAAGACGAACCGAACCAACAGATCAGCCCTCACCAATCACCCCACGAAGGAGCCACAAGCCATGATCCGCATCGCCGCCCTGACCACCTCCGCTCTGATCGCCCTGTCCCTGGTTGCCGGTCCGGCCTCCGCCCAGCAGAAGGGCGGCGTGCAGATCGCAGGCAACGCCACGGTGATCGGTCTGGCCAACAACGCCGTCAACGCCGCGACCGGCTTCCTCGCCAAGGCCGACCAGAACATCGGCGCGATCAAAGGCGACGTGAAGATCGACGGCAACGCCACGGTGATCGGCCTCGCCAACAACGCGGTCAACGCCTCGACCGGCTTCCTCTCCAAGGCCTGCCAGAACGTCGGCGTGATCAGCTCGGAAAGCGGCTGCGAATAACCCGGCATCCCCGGCCCCCCACCTTCATCCCTCGTCCCGTATCCCTGATCCGAACTGGCCCTGCGGCTCACGCCGCAGGGCCGTTTCTTTTCTCCATATCTGTCTCCCCGGCTTTTCACACCGCCGGAAGCGTGCATACACTCGGGACAGCCCTGTCATAAGGGGATCTACCGAAGCGAGCCTTACCAAGTGCCTGCACGCCGGCTGCCCGTCCCGCTGCTGCCCACCGCCGTCACGCTGGCCGGCTTCCTGATCCATGCGTTCTGGCCGGGTTTGCGCACGCGCTTCGGCCTTGCTCCCGACAGCGTCCTGGACGACACGGTCACCGTCGCGGCGGGCTCCGCCGGCTGGCTCGGACTGGCATGGTTAGGTGTGCGCGTCGTGGACGGCCTGCTGCGGCGGCTGGCCTATGCGCACCATGCGCCGGCTGCTCCCCGGCTCGTCAGCGATCTGGCGCGCGTCGTCTTCTTCGGTCTGGCGGCGGTGGCTGTCGCCGGCTTCGTCCTCCACCTGCCGGTCACCGGCCTGCTGGCGACCTCCGGCGTCCTGATCGCCGTCCTCGGCTTCGCCCTGCGCGGAGTTCTGTCCGACATCTTTTCCGGCATCGCGATCAATGTCGAGCACCCCTACCGGATCGGCGACTGGCTTCAGGTCGGCACGGCGGCCGGCACCCCGCCCGTCACCGGCCGGGTGATCGAGGTGAACTGGCGCTCGACCCGCCTGATGACCAACGACGGCACGACCGTCGTGATGCCGAACGGCCTGATCGCCGCCAGCCGCTTCGTCAACCTCAGCATGCCGGACGCCAGCTACCGCACCATGGTGCGCGTCCACCTCGACCCCGGCGTCCCGGTCGAACGGGCACGCCGCATCCTGACCACGGCCCTGCTCTCGGTCGATCACCTGCTTGCCGACCGTGCCTCCGACGTCGTCGTGGAAGGCGTCGATGAATCCGGCGTCAGCTATCTGCTGCGCTTCTGGGTTCCCGATTACGGGTCGGAGATCCTGTGCCGGGACGCCGTGGCCACCGCCATGCTGAACGCCCTGCAACACGCCGGGCTGCCGCTGGCGGTCCCGCGCCGCTCCCTGGTATCGCTCCGCCATATCGAATTCGACCCCGACGGCGGAGCGCTGTGCGGCCGCATGCTCCGCACCATCGACCTGTTCCAGGCCTTCACCCCGGCGGAGATCGAGGATCTCGCCCATCGCATGATGCGCCGCAGCGTGCCCTCCGGCGCCACCGTCTTCCGGCAGGGCGACCCCGGCGCGTCCCTGTTCCTGCTGACCGAAGGCGTGCTGGAAGTCAGGACCTGCGTCGCCACCGCCGCCTCGCCCAAAGACTTGGCGCCTGTAGTCCTGGACCGCATGCGCCCCGGCGACATCTTCGGCGAAATGGCGCTCCTGACTGGCGAACCCCGCAGCGCCACGGTCGTGGCGCTCTGCGATGCCATCGTCTTCGAACTCTCGGACGAGCACCTGCGTCCGATGCTGCACGACCGCGCCGAGCTTGCGGAACGCCTGTCCGACCTGATGGCCGACCGGGCGCACCGCAACGCCGAAAAGCGGGCCTACGCGCTGCGCCCCATGCCGCCGACACCCATCCCCCAGCGCCACGACCTCCTGAACCGCCTCCGCCACTTCTTCGCCCTGCCGGGGGCGTGATCCCATTCACACTTAAAATCAAGCACTTGTGGGCTGGCTTACATTCCTTTGGGCGGGAATTGGGTAGGTTTTGTTCATCGCAGACACGGCGATCCGCCACCGGAAACGAAGACGGAAAATGGCCGGAAGACAGTGTAATGGACCGAACCCAACCTGAACCCAACCCTAGAAGATGGAGTTCCAGTCATGATCCGCATCACCGCCCTGAGCACCACTGTCGCCACCACCGCCCTGATCGCCCTGTCCCTGATGGCAGGCCCGGCCTCCGCTCAGCAGAAGGGCGGCGTTCAGATCGCCGGCAACGCCACCGTCATCGGTCTCGCCAACAACGCGGTCAACGCCGCGACTGGCTTCCTCGCCAAGGCCGACCAGAATATCGGCTCGATCAAGGGCAACGTGAAGGTGGATGGCAACGCCACGGTGATCGGCCTCGCCAACAACGCCGTCAACGCTTCGACCGGCTTCCTCTCCAAGGCCTGCCAGTCGGTCGGCTCCATGGACAGCAGCAGCGGCTGCGAATAATCCCGGCCAATGGCCCGGACAGCCTCGCGGCGGCGATCGCCGCGAGGCGCCGGCTCAAGTCTCCTCAACCTCGTCGTAGAAGTCGGCCAGTTCGCGCAGACCTTCCAGATCGCGGATGGTGACCGATCCCGACGAAACCGTTATCAACCCATCGCGCTGCCACTCGTTAAGATGCTTGTTGGTGCTTTCCCGCGTGATCCCGACCAGGGTCCCAAGCTGCTGCTGCGACAGCTTGACGTCGATCCGGGTCCCCCCTTTCTCGACGACGCCGAAGGCCGTCGCCAGCCGCACGAGGCAACGGGCAAGCCGGCAGGGCACTTCCAGGAACAGGGTATCCTCAAGCTGCGTGCTGGTCCGCCGCAGACGGTCGCACAGCACGTTGAACATCCGCAGGCAGACGGTGGGATGGGCCTCCAGCCACGGCAGGAAGTGCCGGCGTTCCAGCACCAGCAAGTCGGTCGGCTCCAGCGCCACCGCCTCGGCGGTCCGGGTCTTGCCGTCGAGCAAGGCGATCTCGCCGAAGAACTCACCCTTCCGGACGATGTTGAGCGTGACTTCCTTGCCTTCGGCGGAATAGCTGCAAATCCGCACCCGGCCGGACAGCACCGCCATCATGCTGGAACCGGGATCGCCCTGGCGGAAGATGATCGTCCGCGCGCGGTGTTGGGCGACGGTGGCGTAGGCTGCCAACTGGGCCAGTTCGCCCGGATTGACATGTTTCAGCAGGGAATGCTCGGAGAGGACGGCGAGCTTGTCTTCAAGTCCCGTAATGGCCATTCGACTTTTCCCCCGGAAACCGCCCCGTTCCTTCGGGCGGATCGGAAAACATTATGACCACAGGATCACAGGATCGTCCACTTCTCCCATGTTGATGAAAGTTGATGAAAACTCAAACGAAATAGCAATATCGAGACTAATACTTCAGGTTCACCTGTACTTCTTTTGATGGGACGCCAAATCGGTAAAACTTTTTGTATGCTGAAACTGACGGGAAGTAGCCGCACACTCTCACTACCTTGTTCAAGCGGTTCCCGGCCCCTCGGCCAAGCCGCAGACCACCCCTCCCGCACGAAGGATTGGACCATGTCCAGCACCCGCCCGTTCCCCCGCAGCCGTTCCGGACGGTCCCTGTCCCGGCGTGCCGGGTGGCTGATCGGCGGCTGCCTGACGCTGGCCGGCTGCATGTCCGATCCAGCAGTGGCCCCCGTGGTGGCGGAAGCCAAAACGACGCCGAACAAGACCATCAGCAGCTTCACCAGCAGCCTGCAATGCATGGACACCTTGCTGTGGCAGCACGGCAAGAGCGATATCTACATCATGACGTCCGGTATCCCGGACGCGACCGGCAAGGTTGCCGCCGGCACGAAGGAGATGCTGATCACCGCGATCTCGCGCATGTCAGCCCGCAGCAACGCCTTCCGCTTCGTCGATTTCGAACCGAACCCGACCAGCGACGTGACGGCGCTGTCGGCGCTGATCGGCGTTCAGCCCAACTTCGTCGTGCCCAGCTACTATATCAGGGGCGCCGTGACCCAGCTTGACGAGAGCGTGCTGAGCGAGACTCAGGGCGCAGGATTGTCCCTGCCCTGGCTCGATGTCGGAGCGTCGCGCGATCAGGTCGTCTCCGTCGTTTCCGTCGATTTGAACGTCGGCGAAGTGGTGACCCGCCAGATCCTTCCCGGCATGTCGGCCAGCAACTCGATCGCCGTGATCCGCTCCGGCATAAGCGGCGATGCCGGCGGCCGGATCGACAAGGCCGGCCTGTCCTTCAACGTCGCCTTCAACAAATCGGAAGGTTTCCATCAGGCCGTCCGCACGCTGCTGGACCTCAGCGTCGTCGAAGCGCTGGGCAAGCTGACCCGCGTGCCCTATTGGCAATGCCTCGGCCTCGACCAGACGAACCAGACCTTCCGCTCCCAGGCGCGCGAGTGGTTCGACACCACGCCGGCCGACGAGCAGGTCCGTTTCGTCCAGCAGGTGTTGACCAGCTCCGGCTATTACGACGGCCCGATCACCGGCCTCTACGACACCCAGACCCGCGACGCGGCAGCACGGTACCAGTCCGACAACGAACTGATTCCATCCGGGCGGATCGACTTCGACCTCTACTATTCGATGCTGAGCAAGCCCGGCGTGCTCGCCCGCGCCCCCGGACGCGAAGGTGCAATCAGCGGCGCCGGCGGCAAGGGCATCCCGGTGATGCCGACCGATCCGAACGGCCAGCGCCGGCTCGACGTGTTCCTCAACACCGACCGGGGTCCCCTGCCCCAGTACAAGCTGGGTGAGACCCTGGTGGTCAAGGCCCAGCCCAGCGTCGATGCCTTCCTCTACTGCTACTATCAAGACGACGACGGCAGCGTATCGCGGGTCTTCCCCAACCGCTTCCAGCCCGACGCCTTCGTGAACGCCAACCAGCAGGTAGAAATCCCGCCCGGCTACGAAAAGCCCTTCAACATCCGCCTGGACAGCGTCGGCGACAACGAAGCCGTCGCCTGCTTCGCCTCCCCCCAGGAAGTAGGATTGTCGCTGCCCGACAGCATGAAGCTTGACGACCTGAAGCCGATCCCGAAGGCGACCCTGCAAACCGTCACCGACGCCTTCAACAAGATCCCCGGCGCCAACATCCGGACCAAGCGCCTGAGCCTGCGGGTCGTGAAGGACAGTTCGGTAGGTTTCTGACACGTCCCCGACAATCATGAATGGCCGGCTTCGACGACATCAACCGCCGCCACCGCACCCTGCTGGCCGAGAAACACGGCATCGAACGAAGCCTGTTAGCACTGATGACCAGCCCCGCCGGAGCCTTCATCGGCGCCTGACGGCAGAGCGAAGGGCGGGCTTCGAAAGGCCGGCGAAGCCCGCCCTCATCCGGTCAGGCCGCAACCGCCATCAACGGTACGGCGTGCTCTTCGTCCAGTTTGGGCAGGATGATGCCAGCCGGTCGGCGTCTGTCGAGCACCACCATTCCGGACGCCAGTCACCATAAGGCATCAGGATCGAATGTCTCGAATTGCACTTTGCCGAAGCCACGACCCGAAAAGCGATCCAGCCGCTCCCGCAACCAGCTGACGGGTTCGCTGTCGTCCGCCATCTCGATCATGATATACGGCAGCCCCCACATTTCACGGCAAAGAGTGCCCACGCCCGGACGCTCCCGCCGAACCATGTCCAGGAATACGCTACGCGCTTCCTTATTGGGAAATTCCAGGATCATAGCCCATCATAAGCTTGCAATAGCTTCGGCACAATTGATCAATCCCCGGCCGACACAAAAGGGGTGGAAGTTAAGTGGTGTTGCAGTATTCCTAATCAAATCCGCAACTTCTGATGGTAAAAAGCTGGAATTCTTCGATAGAAGCAAAGCGGCGAGCCCCGCCGCTTGAGGTGCGGCACCGCTCGTTCCCCACCAACTCATGCGACGGTAATCGTCACCATAAACGACCTCGCCGAAGGTCGGAGCCACACAATCCGGTTTGGGATGACTCCTATGCAGTTCGCCAGGGCCTCGGCTTGAGTGAGAATGCGGGAAATCAGGTTTCTGATTGCTTCCATCATGCGCAACGGCCCCGATGGTAAGGACTTCATCGATCGAATTTACACCCCAGATCGTGCTCGGTTCGTGGGAGCGTGGATCGTGCCCGCAATGCCGGTGATTGTTGCCTGCCGAAAAGATGACGGGTATCCGGAGCATATTGACTGCCAACCGGACGAACTCGATCAAAGGGTGCTGATCGTCAGCGTTCTGACTTGGCGCGCAGCCCTTTGGGCTGAAGCTGTTGGATATCACGAGCGGCCCGAGGATCTTGCCTTCCGCTCTCATCCGAAGGAGACATTCATAGGTCCTGATGATGCCGTCCATCGTGAGATCGCAACGGGCGGCAAGGACCTGCGCATCGGGAGCCACGCCATTGTAGCGGCCGCCGTCCCTGCTGGTTCCGGCGGCGATCCCGGCACACATGGAACCGTGTCCATCTTCCGATTCCCAATGCCGCCCCTCGAATCCATTAGCCAAATCGACCGACGAGCGTTTGTGTTTCGGCAATCCGGGGTTTTGGCGCATATGCCCTTGTCGATGATTGCAATCGTGACACCGGCACCCGTTGAAGTGTCCCATGCCGCAGGCGCCTTGATGAGATCGAGAACATCGGCTTGGCATCCCGTGTTCCTCAACTGCAATTCAGCATGCGTCAGATTGCCAACGTCGCGATCAAACTCACAATCGCGAATCCAGCCCGTTTCATCCGAGCCTTCCATTGCATAGCCGAATTCAACGTTGGGATAGAGCACTACACCGAGCTTCGGCATCAGCTTTTCCACCTCCTCGGGGAAAAGATGAGCGGATCCGAACCAAGGCATCATTTTGGAAAAAAATGGAATTGAACTGCTATCGGTCAGTTTCGCTGCAAGCTCCTCTGAAACGCTCAGATCACAGAGCTTGAGTATGTATCGGGTACCGCCTTCACGCCGAAGCATTGCCCTTGAGTTGATATTGCTGCCGGAAGACAGCATCGTTGGAACATGCGTCTCTGACGGACCTTCGTCCGAACGCTCGCTCAGAGAAGATAATGGGTTAACTGAAACATCAGCAGCCATCCCATCAGAAAAATTTAAGGGAATATGGTTGGAAGAGGGCTTTAGAACAATATTCGATAATTCAAATATTTTACCAAGTTCATCTTTAGATAGCAGTACACTTAATGGTTCACGGCTATGTAGTAATAAACTCAGTTCTGGTTGGTAACGTTTAAAAATAGACTTTTTCTTATATGTGGTATAATTAGATATTAATTCAAATATAAATGACTTTGATCCACCATTGTCAAAAAACTCATCAATATGAATCATAGCGCCATAGAGAGGCTTGCTGTGATTTGTTACATTTCCAAGATATAATTCTTTTTTATTATTATTTTTAATATTTTCTCTGATCTCGTTTGCCCAAGCAATCGTGCGACTCAATGATGATTCCACTGACTGATGGCTTAAGTCTAGTATTCGCATTCCAGCATTCAAGCGCTCATCCACAGCTTCAATCAATGCATGCCACTTTACCGGATCTGAAGCGACAAGATTGACCGATCGACGCTGGCCGAGCAGTAAGACCATCTCTTCAAGAGCATCAAGCCAATCGATCACCTTCGTTCTAAGTGAAATCTCACATTCAGCCAGCAGTCTGCCCCATTGATCTTCCACTCCATCATCAATTAAATTCACACAAGGTAAGCTACTATGAGTCAATTCGTTTGGAGAGCGACATTCCTCACGCGTAATTGGAATAATATTGATGCCATTACTGGAACCTTCATTGCGTTTTAGCGCTCGCGTCCATTCGACAAGACAATCAGGGTTCTTCCAATATTCTTCGGATAAAATCACAATTATTATGTTATCCCCATCAACTCTTTCACCGATTAGTTCGGTGATGGATTTTCCACGATCATTATACACTTCATTGTATGTGAGTTTTGGTACGAGGTTCGCGCCACCAGCCTTGAGAACGGGCAAAAGCCGCTTTTGCACCCATTCCGCCTGATGTTGGCTATAGCTTACTAGAACGCTGGTCATGATGCGCCAACACTACCCGCAGAGGAGGTTTCAGATGAACACCTACCTCCTTTGTAGAGAAGATATGTTCGAAGGTCTCCGCATAAATTGGTCTCAAAGTGCCGAACTCATAATTTTCCTGGCAAGCTTCAACGCTAGAGCCAAAAAAAACCGGCTAGGCCAAGATCGGCGCCACCAGACTCGGCAGGCGCTTCAGAAGCGAAAGCGATGACCGAGATCATTTCCTCGGCTGACAAATAGGTGTAAAGTCCTCTCTTCGGGCGACAAGAACCCGTGCCGATGATAGGATTGATGACAAATGCGTCCTGTTAAGGGGGAGGGGGTGTCATCATCGGCGGTTGGATCTTTGATATCGTGAATAACACCCCAGCCCGGTCGGACCCCGCCGGCCCCGTTCCGTCAGGGCCGGTAGCCCGTCCGCACCGTGCCAAGGCCGCTGATCCGAACCTTCGGCTCCTGGCGGACCTTCTGCACCTCGATCGACCCAACCCCGGTGACTGCCAGTTCGGCGCGCTCCGCCGGAGCTTGGACGACCACGCTTCCGGTTCCGGAGATGCTGGACTTCAGGCTGGTCACGGCTCCCGCCAGCACGGTGATGCTGCCGGAGCCGGCTATGTCGGCGTGCAGGTCGCCGTCCACGCGGGCAATCTCGATCTCGCCGCCACCGCGCACCGACAGGCGGGCGCTGGTCATGGCGCCGGCGCGAACCTCGCCGCCCGTCAGCTCGAGCGCCAGCGGCGCCTTGAGCGCCGCGATGTCCCATTCGCCGACGGCGCCGGTTACCGTCAGCGGCGTTCCGGGCGGAACGTACAGCTCGACCTCGGGCGGGGCCTCCGCCGAGCCTGCTATCGCGACGCCGCCGTCGGACGTGATGCTGAGGGAGCCGATGCGGGTTTCGGCCCGCGCTCCCGGACCCGACGCGATGGTGACCGCCGAACCGCCGGCCGAACCGGTAAGCGAGCCGGCGTTCACCACGAGCACACCCGCCTCCGTCCGGCGCACCAAGTCGCTGATCCAGCGCTTCGGCCCCTCGGCGCGCAGGCGGATGTCGTGTCCGTCATGGAGCAGGATGCTGACGCGGCCGGCGACGCCGATCAGTTCGGCGGACCCGGCCTCGAACGTCTCGTCGATGCTGGCCCGCTGTATGGCGCCGGAGCCGGCCCAGGAGGAAGTGGACGCGGATGCGCTCAGCAGAAGGGCAGCCGTCAGCACGGCCAGCCAATGCGGCGGTTGGCGGTTCATATATCTCGCTCCTGAAGGTTCCTGGCGTGAAGGTCGGGGCGTGAAAGTCGAGACGTAACGGCCGGCTATTCGCCGCCTTTGCGCTCTTCCTGGAGAAGGCAGGTGGTTTCCGGCGACGGGTTCACCAGCATGACCATCTGGTCGGCGCCGCCGTTGCGCCGGAAGCGGAGGCTGTTGGAACTGTCGAAGAAGTTCACCGCCGCATCGCG
>DASQKT010000736.1:0-5347 GCA_035630415.1 Skermanella sp. | reverse complement strand
GATCGCCGTCGAAGTGGCCCACCGCAACAGCCTGCGTCTGCTGAAGATGGTCAACATGCTGCTCGACTTCTCCCGGATCGAGGCCGGGCGGGCGCAGGCGGCGTTCGAGCCGACCGATCTGGCGACCCTGACGGTGGACCTTGCCAGCAGCTTCCGCTCCGCCTGCGAGAAGGCGGGGCTGGACCTGATCGTGAACTGCCAGCCGTTGCCACGGCCGGTCCATGTGGACCGGGAAATGTGGGAAAAGATCGTCCTCAACCTGATTTCCAACGCCTTCAAGTTCACGCTTACAGGCTCCATCACGGTAGCGCTGAAGCCATCCGCCGATGACGCGTCCGTTCAGCTTGCCGTCAGCGATACCGGCACCGGCATCGCCGCCGATGAACTGCCCCGGCTGTTCGAACGGTTCCACCGGGTGGAGGGTGCCCAGGGCCGGACCCACGAGGGCAGCGGGATCGGACTGGCGCTGGTCCAGGAACTTGCCACGCTGCATGGCGGATCGGCCTCAGTCGAAAGCACCCCCGGACAGGGGAGCACCTTCACCATCACCGTTCCGCTCGGCTCGGCGCATCTGCCGGAAAAGTCCATCGGGGCGAGACACGACGGCGTTGCACCCGCGACGCGGGCTCGCGCCTTCGTCGAGGAAGCCCTGCGCTGGCTGCCGGACGAAAAGGCGTCCCCACGCCGGGAAGTCATCGATGCCCGGCAAACGATGCCGGACGACGAGGCGGTCCGCCAGCTTGGACGTCCCCGCGTCCTCGTGGCCGACGACAACGCCGACATGCGTGACTATGTCGTCCGGCTGCTCTCCAGCACCTGCGAAGTGGAGGCGGTGGCGGACGGGCAGGCCGCCCTGGACTCCATCAGGACGCGGCTGCCCGACCTGCTGCTGACCGACGTGATGATGCCCCGGCTGGACGGCTTCGCGCTGCTGGACGCGATCCGGGCCGACCGGCTGCTACGCGATCTGCCGGTCGTGATGCTCTCCGCCCGTGCCGGCGAGGAGGCCAAGGTCGAGGGTCTGGACGCGGGGGCGGACGATTATCTGGTCAAGCCGTTCTCCGCCCGCGAGTTGAAGGCCCGTGTCCGGGCCAGTCTGGTGATGGCGCGATTACGAGCCGACCGGCGGCAGGCCGAGGATAGCGCCAGCCGCGCCGAAGAGCGGCTGCGCGCTGCCCTGGTGGCCTCGGGCACCGGCACTTTCCGCTGGGACCTGCGGACCAATGTCCTGGAATGGGACGATGCCCTGGACCGTTTGTTCGGCCATGATGGGCATGCCAAGGTCGGCGCCCTGACGGACTTCCTGAACCTTGTTCATCCGGAAGATCAAGAAGCCGTGGCCGAGCTTTGCGGGCGTTGCATGCGCGACGGCATCGATTTTTCGATGGAATATCGGGTGCCGCAGCCGGACGGTTCGGTGCGCTGGATTCTCGACCAAGGCAAGACCTTCCAGGACGAGGACGGCCGGCCCCTCTACATGACCGGCGCCTGCGTGGACATCACCGAGCGCAAGCGGGCGGAGGCCAGCCAGCATCTTCTGCTGGAGGAACTGAACCACCGCGTCAAGAACACGCTGGCGATGGTCCAGTCCATCGCCTCCCAGACGCTCCGCGCGACTCCCGCCGCCGAGCGGTTTCCCGAAGCGTTCCAGTCGCGGCTTCGGGCGCTGGCCCAGGCGCACGACCTGCTGACCAAAGGACAGTGGCGGGGCGCATCGCTGCGTGAAGTCGCGGAAATGACGCTCAATCCGCATACGACACCAAACGGCAGGGTCAGGATCTCGGGTCCTGCGGTGGCGCTGGCTCCCGGAATGGCGGTCTCGCTCCATCTGGCGCTGCACGAGCTGGCGACCAACGCCGCCAAATATGGCGCGCTGTCGGTCGAGGAGGGGCAGGTCAATCTGCAATGGGCAGTCACCGACGGCGTTCAGCCCGCGCTGCGGATCGAGTGGGGGGAAAGCGGCGGTCCGGCCGTGGTCCCGCCGCAGCGCCGGGGCTTCGGCTCCCGCCTGATCGAGCGGGGACTGGCGCATGAGGTCGATGGCGAAGTCGATCTGGACTTCAGCCCCGAAGGCGTCGTCTGCCGCGTGGTCGTGCCGCTTTCCAGCCGCGTCGCCGTTAGCTGACACCACCCGCCTGAAACCCGAAAGTCCGGCTTTTTGCTGCGGTGCAACAAGAATGTTGCGCCGTTTTTGCGCTGCGGCAAAAGAAATTTCGCCTGATGTGAACAAAGGCATTGTCGGGTAGACCGTATCTGGTATACAGTATTCTTCATTCAGAGGCCGGAACGCGAATACCGAGCCAAACACCGGACGGAACGCCGCAGGGCGCCAAGAGCCGGGACGGGTGGAGACAGTAATGAACACCATGAAGTTCGCGGTCGAGCCCCTGGATACGGGGGCCAGTTTCAAAACCAAGGCGTATGCCGCTTTGAAGAGCGCCATTTCGCAGATGGGCATCTACGACCATCCCAGCGAGATCCGCCTGGACGAGCGGCAACTGTGCGAAGCTCTTGGCGTCAGCCGGACCCCCGTTCGCGAGGCGATGGCGTTGCTGGAGCGGGAAGGTTTCGTTCGGTCGGTCCCCCGGCGCGGCATCTTCGTTGTCCGCAAGACCAAGCGCGAGATCATCGAGATGATCACGGTCTGGGCGGCCCTGGAAAGCATGGCGGCCCGCCTGATCACGGAACGCTGCACCGATGCGGAAATCCTGGCGCTGGAAGAACTCTTCCTGGGATTTTCCGATGCCGGGATCGACGAGCATCTGGACGAATACTCCGATGCCAACATCCAGTTCCACCAGTCGATCATCCGGTCGTCGGACTGCAACCTGATCTTCGAGATTACCGAAAACCTGTTCGTCCATATCCGGGCAATCCGCAAGATCACCATTCAACAGGATGACCGCGCCCATCGGTCGATGGTGCAGCACAAGCACATCATCGATGCGCTGAAGAAGCGGGATGCGGATCTGGTCGAACGCCTCGTGCGGGACCACACGCTCGATCTGGCGGCTCATGTCGAGAAGAACTGCCACTTTCTCGACTGACCGATCTTGAAACTTTAGGAGCTCGGGGAGGAGCTACTCTTATGTCAAGTGCGGCTGCAACAGCGGTCAAGAACCAAGCCGCGGACGCATCGCAATCCGATGCACCGCAGGTTTTGACGGATGGCTTTCAGCTTGTCATCGATGCGTTCAAGCTCAACGACATCGAGACGTTCTACACCGTGCCCGGCATTCCGATCTCGGATCTGCTCCGCATGGCGCAGGCCGAAGGTCTCCGCGTCATCTCGTTCCGGCACGAACAGAACGCCGGCAACGCCGCCGCGATCGCCGGCTATCTGACGAAGAAGCCGGGCGTCTGCCTCACGGTGTCCGCTCCGGGCTTCCTGAACGGTCTGACGGCACTGGCCAACGCCACCACCAACTGCTTCCCGATGATCCTGATCAGCGGTTCGTCCGAGCGGGAGATCGTCGATCTTCAGCAGGGCGACTACGAAGAGATGGACCAGCTTGCGATCGCGAAGCCCCTGTGCAAGGCGGCTTTCCGCGTGCTGCACGCCCAGGACATCGGCATCGCCGTGGCCCGCGCCATTCGCGCCGCAGTCTCCGGTCGTCCGGGCGGCGTCTATCTCGACCTGCCGGCCAAGCTGTTCTCCCAGGTGATGGACGCGGAGGAGGGACGCAAGTCGCTCGTCAAGGTCATCGACCCGGCGCCGGCGCAGCTTCCCGCCCCTGACGCGATCAACCGCGCGCTGGACCTGCTGAAGGGAGCCAAGCGCCCCCTGATCGTGCTCGGCAAGGGCGCCGCCTATGCGCGGGCCGACGACGAGATCCGCGCGCTGGTCGAGAAGAGCGGCATTCCCTTCCTGCAAATGAGCATGGCGAAGGGCCTTCTGCCCGATACGCATCCGCAGTCGGCGGGTGCTGCGCGCTCAATGGTGCTGAAGGATGCCGACGTCGTCATGCTGATCGGCGCCCGCCTCAACTGGCTGCTGTCGCACGGCAAGGGCAAGACCTGGGGGGCGCCCGGCTCGAAGAAGTTCATCCAGATCGACATCGAGCCGAAGGAGATGGACAGCAACGTCGAGATCGTGGCACCGGTGGTCGGTGACATCGGTTCCTGCGTCTCGGCCCTGGTCGCCTGTATCGATGGGCGGTGGCCGGCTCCTCCGGCGGACTGGATCAACGGCGTCAATTCCCGCAAGGAAGCCAATATCGCCAAGATGGCGCCGAAGCTGATGAGCAACGCGTCGCCGATGAACTTCCACGGTGCCCTGGGCGCGCTGCGCCGGGTCGTCAAGGAGCGGCCGGACGCCATCCTGGTCAACGAAGGCGCCAACACGCTCGATCTGGCGCGCGGCATCATCGACATGTACGAGCCGCGCAAGCGCCTGGACGTCGGCACCTGGGGCGTCATGGGCATTGGCATGGGCTATGCCGTCGCCGCAGCCGTCGAAACCGGCAAGCCGGTGCTCGCGATCGAGGGCGACAGCGCCTTCGGCTTCTCGGGCATGGAGGTCGAGACGATCTGCCGGTACAAGCTGCCGGTCTGCGTCGTCGTCTTCAACAACAGCGGCATCTATCGCGGCACCGACGTCAACCCCACCGGCGGCAGCGATCCGTCGCCGATGGTGTTCATGCCGGACACCCGCTACGACAGGATGATGGAAGCCTTCGGCGGCGTCGGCGTGCATGTGACGAACCCCGACGAGCTGTACCGCGCCGTCAGCGAGGCCATGGACTCCGGTAAGCCGACGCTGATCAATGCGGTGATCGACCCGGCGGCCGGCACCGAGAGCGGCAACATCGGCAGCCTCAACCCGACCAGCTCGGTTCGCAAGGCTCCGGCGCAGTAAAGTCGGTTCTTCAAGTATGGACGAAACGGCCTGCTCCCTACGGGCAGGCCGTCAATAAAGAAAACGCGGTCAGAAACACACCACAAGAGACCTCGGGAGGATGGCAATGGCCAAGGCATTAGACGGCGTTCGCATTCTGGACTTCACCCACGTTCAGTCGGGACCGACCTGCACACAGTTGCTGGCTTGGTTCGGCGCGGATGTCATCAAGGTGGAACGGCCCGGCGAGGGTGACATCACCCGTGGTCAGTTGCGCGACATTCCGGACGCGGACAGCCTCTACTTCACGATGCTGAACCACAACAAGCGCTCGATCACGCTCGACACCAAGTCGGCCGAGGGCAAGAAGGTTCTGGAAGAGCTGGTCCGGACCTGCGACGTGCTGGTCGAGAACTTCGCTCCCGGCGTCCTGAAGCGGATGGGCTTCTCGTGGGAGCGCATCCAGGAACTCAACCCGCGCATGATCGTGGCGTCGGTCAAGGGCTTCGG
>DASQKT010000735.1:0-6502 GCA_035630415.1 Skermanella sp. | reverse complement strand
CGACACGGACCTGCGCCGGAACCTGTTCAGCCGGTTCTCCCAGGGCGACATGCGGACGCGCGGCAGTGCTGGACTTGGGCTTGCCATCGTCGCCAAGACGATGGAGATCCATGACGGGACGGTCACCGTCGCCGACCGCCCCGGCGGCGGAACCCAGTTCCGCTTGACCTTTCCCGATATCGTACCCTTTAGCGAACCGCCTTGACCTCGTGCCGCAGCCAGATCAGCAATGCGATCAGGGCGAGCGCGCCCGCCTGATGGGCGGCAGCCAGCGGGATCGCGACGACGCTCAGCAGGGTCGCGATGCCGAGGGCGATCTGAAGCACCATCATGGCGCCGGTCGCGTGGCCGATCAGGTGGCCGCGTGGGCTGAGGTCGGCGCGGACCGTCCTCCACCACAGGGCCAGCACCACGACGCCGGTGGCGATGGCCAGCCAGCGGTGGGTGAACTGGACGGCGGCGTGGTTCTCCACGAAGTTCAGGGCTGCGGGGGCCAAGAACCACATGTCCTCCGGCACCAGATGCCCGCCCATCAGCGGCCATGTATTGTAGATCATGCCGGCGTCCAGCCCGGCGACGAAGGCGCCCCAGGCGACCGTGACCGCCACCAGACCCAGCGCCAGCCCGGCATGGCGGCGGAGCGCCGGCGCCTTGACGCTGCCGCTCGACGCCGGTTTCGGGTCGAGCAGGCCCAGGGCTATCCACAGCATCGCCCCGAAGATGATGAAGGCCATGCCCAGGTGCAGCGCCAGCCGGTAATGGCTGACGGACGGCCGGTCCACCAGACCGCTGACCACCATGAACCAACCGATGCCGCCCTGGAGGCCGCCGAGCAGGAACAGACCGAGCAGCTTGGGCATCAGGCCCTTGGGGATGCGCTTGGTCGCCCAGAACCACAAGAAGGGCAGCAGGAAGGCAAAGCCGATCAACTGGCCCCAGAGCCGGTGGAACCATTCCCAGAAGAAGATGTGCTTGAACTCGTCCAGCGACATGCCGGCATTGACGTAGCGGTATTCCGGGGTCGCCTGATACAGGCCGAACACGCGGTTCCACTCCTCCGCCGACAGGGGCGGCAGCATGCCGATAAGCGGTTTCCATTCCACCATCGACAAGCCCGACTCGGTCAGCCGGGTGATCGCCCCGATCACCGCCATGGCGAACACCATGCCGCAGCAGAACAACAGCCAGAATGCTATGGCGCGCGACGCTGGGGCGGCCTTGGCCGCCGCATCACGCGATGCGGGATAGGTGACGGACGACAAGCTGTGACCCAATCTCTTCTGACGGAACGATGCGCGGCAATACCGCTCTATGTGGCACCGCTCTATGTGGCGTCCGCGCGTCCCCCGTCAAATATCCCCTTGGTCAAACATCCGTCGGCATGCGTTGCCGCGACGAGAGGTCGCATGCGGCATCCCGACGCTTGGCCGGTTCCGGTCCCAGTGCCGTGCCGTCAACGGGCGGCGTCCAGCACGGATGCCACTTCGGCGCTGTCGATGTCGCGGGCGGTGAAGGCCCGGCCGATGCCGCGCGCCAGGACGAAGGTGATCTTGCCGTCCTGGACCTTCTTGTCCTTGGCCATGTGGCCCAGCAACTCGACCGTGTCCCACTCGACGCCTTCGACCTGACTGAGCCGGGTCGGCAGGCCGATCGCTTCGAAGTGACGGCGGACCCGGACGGTGTCCTGACCGGGGCAGAGACCCAGCCGGGCCGACAGGTCGAAGGCCATGCCCATGCCCAGCGCCACCGCTTCGCCGTGGAGCAGGCGGTCGTCGTAGCCGACCGCCGCTTCCAGCGCGTGGCCGAAGGTATGGCCGAAGTTCAGCAGCGCCCTGCGGCCCGATTCGCGTTCGTCCTGACCGACGATGGCGGCCTTGGCGGCGCAGCTTACCGTGACGGCGCGGACCAGGGCTGCGGTGTCGCCGGCGCAGACGGCGGCGCCGTGCTGCTCCAGCCATTCGAAGAAGTCGGCGTCGTCGATCAGCCCGTACTTCACCACCTCCGCATAGCCGGCCAGCACGTGGCGCTGGGACAGGGTGGAGAGCGCCGAAGTGTCGGCCAGCACCAGCCGGGGCTGGTGGAAAGCACCGACGAGGTTCTTGCCCTGGCGGGTGTTGATGCCGGTCTTGCCGCCGACCGAGCTGTCCACCTGGGCCAGCAGCGTCGTCGGGATCTGGATGAAGTCCAGCCCGCGCAAGGATATCGCGGCGGCGAAGCCGACCAGATCGCCGACGACGCCGCCGCCAAGGGCGATCAGGACGGTGGAGCGCTCGATCCCCCGGCCGAGCATTTCGTCCAGCAGGGCTTCCAGATGGGCGAAGCTCTTGGTCTTCTCTCCGGCGGGCAGGATGATGGCCGGCCCGTTGCGGCGGACGCCGGCACTCTCCAGCGCCGCTTCCAGCGCCGGTAGGTGCAGCGGGGCGACCGTGTCGTCGGTCACGATGATGACGGGACGGCGGCCGATCAGCGGAGCGATGCGGGCGCCCGCCTGCTTGATCGCCCCCGGACCGATCACGATGTCGTAGCTGCGCTCTGACAGATCGACGCGGACGATATCCTGCATGATTGGGCTCTTTTCCATATGTTTCGCGCTTTATATCTTGCGCTTTTTTCAGCCGTCGGTCCTGGTCACGCCCGGCCATGTCTCCAGCGCCTTCAGCACCCGCTCGACCGTTTCTTCCGGCGGCGCCTCGATGCTGTCCACGGTGATGTCGGCTTCGGCGTAGACGGGATAGCGGAGCGCTATCAGCCGCCCCAGGATCTCGCGCGGGTTGCCCTGCTTCAGCAGGGGACGGTTGTTGCGCCGGGAGGTCCGCGCCAGCAGCACGTCCACTTCCGCCCTGAGCCAGACCGAGATTCCGTGGGAGCGGATCAGGCCGCGCGTGTGGTCGTCCATATAGGCGCCGCCGCCGGTCGCCAGGATATGCGGCGGGTTTTCCTGAAGTAGCCTGCCGATCACGCGGCGCTCGCCGGCGCGGAACTCCGCCTCGCCGAACTGCTCGAAGATTTCCTCGATCGTGCGGCCGGCCGCCGTTTCTATCTCATGGTCGGCGTCGCGGAACTGGAGGTCCAGACGGGCCGCTAGCCGGCGGCCGATGCTGGTCTTGCCCGCCCCCATCAGTCCGACCAGCACCACTGTCCGGGGCACTACCAGACGGGAAGCCGCCGGATGCTGCGATGCGAGGGGCTGCTGGGCGATCATCGAAGCGACAGGGTCCTCTGCGACACGGTTTAGCAACCGCTGATGTTGCGCTGTGAATCAGGTATGGCTACAGTACACTGTGTTTAACCTTTGGACAGGTACATGATCCGCCGCAGGGCGCGATCAGCTCCCTTCGTGCCGAAGGTTCAACTCCGCCTAAAAAAGGCCATGGTGTTCCTTAACACAAGGTATTTCGTCTTCTCCACTATCAATGACGGTACCGTGGCACGCTCTCGCAACCGCCCTTATTCGGGCTCATCCTCGACTGGTATAATGTCCCGCTTACTCGGCGCTCTGATAGTCCTGGCCTTGATCATCGTCGCTGGCGGCTCGGTCTTCCTGGCGACATGGGAAATTCCGGCCCCGTCGAAGACGGTGGAGCGGGTGATCCCCGATGAACGCTTCCCGCGCTGACAGGGCTGACAGCGCTTGACGTCGATTCATGCGCTGATTCGCCGCGGCCCGTGCTCAGACAGCCGATGCCGAGCGGCCCGTGCTCAAGCGGCCCCGAGCAAAGCGGTCAGACGTTCAAAGCCGAAAGATCTTCAATGCCCCGCCCAGGACGCCCACGCAAACCCAAAGCTCCGGCATCCCCCCGGATCGAAGCCTTCCTCGACATGCTGGTGGCGGAGCGGGGCGCCGCCAGCAACACCCGGCAGGCCTATGAGCGCGATCTGATCGACGTGGCGGCGTGGCTGGCCGGCCGCAACACCGTCCTGGACGATGCCAACACCGATGACTTGCGGGGCTACCTGGACGACTTGAGCCGCCACGAAGGCGGCACGGCGGTTCGGACCATTGCCCGCCGCCTGTCGGCGCTGCGCCAGTTCTACCGCTTCCTGGTGTCGGAAGGTCTGCGGGCCGACGATCCCGCCGCGACCATCGACAGCCCCAAGCAGGGCCGTCCTCTGCCTAAGATCCTGAGCGAGGGCGAAGTCGACACATTGCTGACGGCGGCCCAGCGGCGGGGGGGACCCGACGGCATCCGGCTGGTGGCATTGCTGGAGGTTCTCTACGCGACCGGTCTCCGCGTCTCGGAACTGGTGGGTCTGCCGCTGAACGGCATCGCCCGCGACGGTCGCTGCCTGTTCGTCAAGGGCAAGGGCGGCAAGGAGCGGATGGTGCCGCTGTCAGAACCGGCGCGCGACGCGCTGGCGGCCTATGTCCCGCTGCGGAAGGACTTCATGGTGCCGGGACGCGAGCAGCGTCAGGCGGCGTTCCTGTTCCCGTCGCGGACCTCGGAAGACGGTCACCTGACCCGCCAGCGCTTCGCCCAGCTTCTCAAGGAGCTTGCAATCGACGCCGGGATCGAGCCGCGCAAGGTCAGCCCGCACGTCTTGCGCCACGCCTTCGCGACTCACCTGCTCGACCATGGCGCCGACCTGCGCAGCGTTCAGAAGATGCTCGGCCACGCCGACATCGCGACGACGCAGATCTACACCCATGTCGTCGGCGACCGGCTGAAGCGTGTCATCAACGACCACCACCCGCTCGCCCGGCCGAAGAAGGTGGCTGGAGCGAAGTAGCCCGGCCTTAAGGCTGGCCGTTGGTCAGCAGCCGTTCCGCCTCCGCCAGATCGTCGGGGCGGTTAGTGTTGAAGAAGGGATCGACCGGGTCGCAGTCGAAATCCGCGATCGCCAGCCGGTAGCGCGCGGTCCAGACATCGACCTTGCGGATCTGCTCCTCCAGCATCGCGCGCCGCAGGTCGTGGCGCAGATGCACGGGCCAGAGGCCGAACACGGGGTGTTCGCGGCCATCGGACCGGGCGCAGGCCATGTCGGCGCCGTAGCACTCGACGGCGGCGAGCAGCCGTTGCACCAGATCGGCCGGCTGGAACGGCGCGTCGGTCGCGAAGGTCGCGACCCAGCGGGCGCCGGGTGCGTGCTCCGCCGCCCAGTCCAGGCCGGTGAGGACCCCCGCCAGCGGACCGGCGTAGTCGGGCACCACGTCGGGCGCGACCGGCAGGCCGGTGCCGGCGAAGCGGGCGGGGTCGCCGTTGGCGTTCAGGACCAGAAGCTCCACCTGCGGACGCACGCGGTCGAGGATATGGTCCAGGATCGTCCGGCCGCCCAGCAGCCTGAGCGTCTTGTCGCCGCCGCCCATGCGCCGCGACAGTCCGCCGGCCAGCAGCAGGCCGACGACTCCGCCTTTGCCGCCGGCGTCCCGGTCACTCGCCGTCATCGTCGCGGCTCCCCTTGCGGCGGTGGCTTGTGGGCTCGTCGGCGCCCTCGCCGGGTGCCAGATCGAAGTCGATCCGTTCTTCCCCCGCCAGCGCCACGAATCGGCGGCCGCGCGCCCTGCCGATCAGCGTCAGTCCCGCCTGCCGCGCCAGATCGACACCCCAGGCGGTGAAGCCGCTGCGCGAGACGAGGATCGGGATGCCCATCTGCACCGTTTTGATGACCATCTCGGAGGTCAGGCGTCCGGTCGTGTAGAAGATCTTGTCTTCCGGCGTCAGCCCGTGCCGCCACATGTATCCGGCGACCTTGTCCACCGCGTTGTGGCGGCCGACATCTTCCATATAGACCAGCGGCCTGTCCTCGCACGCCAGCACGCAGCCGTGGATGGCGCCCGCTTCCAGGTAGAGGCTGGGGGCCGTGTTGATCTTGCGGGTCAGCGCCGCCAGCCAGGATGTTCTGATGCGGGCGGTCGAAGACAGCCGGACGTCCTCGAACTTCTCCATCAGGTCGCCGAAGACGGTCCCTTGGGCACAGCCCGAGGTCAGCGTCTTCTTCTTCAGCTTCTGTTCGTAGTCGGTGGGGCGCTCGGTGCGGACGACCACCGTCTCGATCTCGTCGTCGTAGACGATGCCGGTCACGCGGTCGTCGGTGCGCAGCATGTTCTGATTGAGCAGATAGCCGAGCGCCAGGTATTCGGGGTAATCGCAGATCGTCATCATCGTGACGATCTCCTGACCGTTGAGGAACAGGGTCAGGGGGCGTTCGACCGTGACCGAGGTTTCGATCGGCGTGCCGGTCTGATCGATGCCCGTGACCCGCTGCGTCAGGCGCGGGTCGGACGGATTGGGGCGGATGATGAAATCTTCCATGGAATGAAGCCTATTCGGCCACACCCGCTCAGGCAAGCGCCGTCCCGCCGCTTGCCCGCTTTGGATCAGATCATTTCAAGTAGAAAATGGCTCGCGAGACCGATCACCGATGCCGCCACGACCGCGATCGCCGTATAGCGCTCACCTACCGACCACCGTGCCCAATCCTTGACGAAACTATCCATTTTAACGCCCCTGACGCTCCCGTCCTTGTGCTCCATCATGACCACGCCCAAGAAATTAAGGTGCCT
>DASQKT010000734.1:0-9308 GCA_035630415.1 Skermanella sp. | reverse complement strand
GATCAGACCACATCCGGGCCGCAGATCGTCGTCGGCTCCTCCATGGGCGGCTGGATGATGCTTTTGACGGCGCTGGCGCGGCCTGACCGCGTGGCGGGACTGGTCGGCATCGCGGCGGCCCCCGATTTCACCGAGGACCTGATCTGGTCCACCCTGGACGAGGCCGACCGCACGACCTTGATGGAAACCGGCGTCCTGATGCAGCCGTCCGACTACGGCGAGCCCTATCCCTATACCCGCCACCTGATCGAGGACGGCCGCAAGCACCTGCTGCTGCGCCAGACCATCCCACTGACCTGCCCGGTGCGCCTGCTGCACGGGATGCGCGACGCCGACGTGCCCTGGCGGACCAGCCAACGCATCGCCGAGCGTCTGGCGGGAGAGGACGTGCGGATCACCCTGGTCAAGGACGGCGACCACCGCCTGTCGCGCGAGCAGGACATAGCGCTGCTTTGCCGCACCGTCGCTGAGTTGCTGGATGGCACCGGAACCGCCGATATCAGCGCCGCCTGAGCGATCCCAGCGCGAAGAGAATCAGCCCAGGAACCGCCAGCACGAGGAATGCTGGCCACAGCAGGACGGTGAGCAGCACGGGGTCCCACAGCTCCGGCAGGACGTAGCGTTGCGTCACCGCCTGGGTCAGGTTCAGCGTACCGGGGCTGAGGCGGTACCAAAGCTCGCCGGCGGCGGCCAGATGGAAGCCCTGGCCGGTGGATTGGCCCATTCCCTGACCCGTGGACTGGACGTATTGCCACAGGTCGAACCCAAGCGCCGCTAATCCCGCCAACAGCAGGATACCGCCGGTAACTCTCAGAAAAACCACGAACACCTCACGGGAAATCGGCTCTCTCCAGGAACATGCTGCGGCCTCCCGATCCGCGCAATGCACGCCTTTATCACTTTCCTGGGAGCCGACGTGAACGAAGCACTTGAATCCTCCTCCGCTCTCCCCTATTTTCCGCGGCCTTGATGGAGGGGTGGCCGAGTGGTTGAAGGCGCACGCCTGGAAAGTGTGTATACCAGAAATGGTATCGCGGGTTCGAATCCCGCTCCCTCCGCCATAGCCGCCCTAAATCCAGGCGGCACCTGAACTTCTTGATATTGATGGACCTAAAGGCCTCTTGGTGCTCCAAAGAGGTGGCGCAAGGTGGTCCAGATCATTCCTCAGCCGTCGAGCCGATAGGCTTCTCACTATAATCCGCGAGATGCACAATCTTGTCGTCGCTGCTCATGCCGCCCGTACGATCCGGGCCGTGACTTCGCGTTGGGAACGGCGGATTGCCTCTGTGGTGTCTCGTACCAGCATCTCAATATCAACCGCAGGGTTCGGGCCGAGACGTTGCCGCATCATTTCAGCGACCTGTTTCTCAACGCCTTCATCAATGGCCGCAAGTACCTGCTGTGCAGCAGCACTAGCCACGCCTGAGCGGCTCAACAGGCTACGGACCAGATCAGGCTGCTCCGCGATCTGGCGGATGAGCGTATCAGCGACTTTGCTCTGCACCACCTTGCCACGCTCCCATCGCACCCAGGTCTTCGGCCCCGCAGAAATGAGCCGTTCCATCTCTGCCTGTGTTAGATTGTACTTCAAACGAATGGCCTTCAAATCCTCTGGAGGCAACAAGCCGTCCTCCTCGCGGATCTTGCGTGCAACCGCCAGTTCGATTTCGGAGATTTGATCTCCCAAATAGCTCACGTTGCCACAGGATTCACAGAACATATGGCGATCGTTCTCAATCAGGACCGTACGGCTACCTTGGACGTGCTGCATTTGAGCAATGCGCTCATGCATCGTATTCTCGCCGCACTTAAGGCAACGCTCGGGCATATCTCACGTCCTTCTTGAAGGAAGTCACAACCAAACGGTTATTGCAGATCAGGTATTTAAGAAACATCTGGGCACCACAATCATCTACCCATATCGAGAAGTAATCCGACACGGTAGACGGATAGTACTTTCTTGTTGGTTGCGTATCGAAACAGTGGTGCTCGCCGAGTTCAGTCATGATGATCTCACGGAGATCATCAGAGTCCATATTATTATCCCGGAGCGTTTGAAGCACCGGCTTGAAAAACTCACAGGCTCCCTCGTTCTCCGCAAGGCATCGCACCACTTCCAGAGGGTGAGTCGGCTTCATCATCACCTCCGTAAAAGGTAGCATGCTGCTACCATGCCTTCAAGGTCGTTGGACATGGTTAACGATAGATTTAGCTATTTACCTAAAATATATATCTAAATAGACATGCCTGCGCGTGTTTGCCGCAGTTCAACCGCCACGCGCCAATGGATTCGTTGAGAGCCAGTGGATTTCCGAACCCCGGCTGGCGAAGCCGGAGCCTGAATTCATTCCGTGACCCGCACCCTGGAGGCTGGCTTTCGCCAGCCCTCTTCCTCACCGGCGGTTCAGTGCTGGTTTCCGCAATCTATTTCCACGGCACTTGCTCCTCAGCGTCAGCGCTCCGGCAGCGCTCTGCGCCGTCACGTGATTGTAACTTGACGTCCCGCCAGCCTCGGCATAATTCCAATTACATAGAATTATGGAAGTGAAGCTTCCAAGCCAGGATGCGGAGGTCGTTGGGTACCCATGGATAAAAAGGCGGTTCTGTCGGCGCTGTCGGCGTTGTCGCAGGAGACGCGGCTGGATGTTTTCCGGCTGCTGGTGCAGGCCGGTCCCGAGGGGTTGCCGGCCGGAGCCATCGCGGAGGCTCTCGGGGTGGCGCCCAATACCCTGTCTTTCCATCTGGCTCAGTTGAACCATGCAGGGCTGATCGCACAGCGGCGCGAGAGCCGGTCGTTGATCTACAGCGCCGAATACGGCCACATGAATGCCCTAATGGGCTTTCTGATGGAGAACTGCTGCGGCCTTCCGGCCAACGCCGGCGCTTGCGGTCCTGTCTGCGCCACGGCTCCCGAGGCTGCCAACAATGAGTCCTCCGCGAGTTCGCCGCGCCGCCGCGTCTGATCTCCGTTTCGATCCCATTCACCAGTACGACCGCCGCCCATCGCGGCCAGATAGCCTCAGGAGGCATCCATGGAATCGAAGAAGACCTACAACGTCTTGTTCCTCTGCACCGGCAACAGCGCCCGCAGCATTCTGGCCGAAGCGGCGGTCAGCCGGTGGGGAGCGGGCAGGTTCCGGGGGTTCAGCGCGGGCAGCCAACCCAGGGGCACGGTGCATCCGCTGACGCTGAAGCTGCTGAGCAACCTGAACTACGACATCCGGGGCTTCCGCTCGAAGTCGTGGGACGAGTTCGCGGGGCCGGGCGCGGAACCGCTCGATTTCGTGTTCACGGTCTGCGACAACGCCGCGGGCGAGGTCTGCCCGGCATGGCCGGGCCAGCCGATGACGGCCCACTGGGGCGTCGAGGACCCCGCCGCCTTCGTCGGACCGGACGATCAGGGCCTCAAGCTTTTCAAGCGCGTCTATCTGGAACTGGAAGCTCGCATCAAGGTCTTCACGAGCCTCCGGCTGGAGGGGCTCGACAAGCTGTCGCTCCAGAACAGGCTGCGCGACATCGGCAGGATGCGGGCGGATGCGGAACAGGGAGCGGCGTCATGACCGGTGTCACCATCTATCACAATCCCGCCTGCGGCACCTCCCGCAACACGCTCGCCTTGATCCGCAACTCCGGCGTCGAGCCTGACATCGTCGAGTACCTAAAGACGCCGCCCAGCCGCGACCGTCTGGCCGACCTGATCCGCCGCATGGGCGGGCCGGTTCGCGGCGTGCTGCGCGAGAAGGGCACACCTTATGCCGAACTCGGCCTGGGTGACCCGTCGCTGTCCGACGACCGGCTGCTGGACGCCATGATCGCGCATCCGATCCTGATCAACCGGCCCATCGTCGAGACGCCGCTCGGCGTCCGCCTGTGCCGTCCCTCCGAAGCGGTGCTCGACATCCTCCCCGATCCTCAGCGAGGCGCCTTCGCCAAGGAAGACGGCGAGCGCGTCGTCGACGACCAAGGCCGCCGCATCGCTTGAAGCCGCACCGCCTGACGCCGTATTGCCTGAAGCTGAAACGAGTATCCTCATGCACTCCACCGCTCCAGCCTCGCGGCTGTCGTTCCTCGACCGCTACCTGACCCTGTGGATCTTCCTGGCCATGGCGCTAGGCGTCGTGCTCGGCACCGTGTTCGAAGGTCTGCCGGCGGCGCTCGACAGGCTGTCGGTCGGGACCACCAACATTCCGATCGCCATCGGGCTGATCCTGATGATGTACCCGCCGCTGGCCAAGGTGAAGTATGAGGAACTGCATCGCGTCTTCGCCGACAAGCGGGTGCTGGTCCTTTCCCTCGTGCAGAACTGGCTGATCGGCCCCTGCCTGATGTTCGGGCTGGCGGTTCTCTTCCTGCGCGATCATCCGGAATACATGACGGGCCTGATCCTGATCGGCCTTGCCCGCTGCATCGCCATGGTACTGGTCTGGAACCAGCTCGCGCGCGGCGACAACCAGTACGTGGCCGGTCTGGTCGCGTTCAATTCGATCTTCCAGATCCTGTTCTTCAGCGTCTACGCCTGGATCTTCCTGAGCGTTCTGCCGCCCCTGTTCGGCCTTGAAGGCAGCGTGGTCAACGTCAGTTTCTGGACCATCGCCAATGCCGTGCTGATCTACCTGGGCATCCCGTTCCTCGCGGGCTTCCTGACCCGCAGAATCCTGACGGCCAGAAAAGGCAGGGCATGGTACGAGGGCGAGTTCCTGCCGCGCATCGGACCGATAACGCTGGCGGCTCTCCTGTTCACCATCGTCGCCATGTTCAGCCTGAAGGGCGCCGACGTGGTGCGGCTGCCGTTCGACGCGCTCCTGATCGCGGTCCCGCTCTCGATCTACTTCCTGGTCCAGTTCGTCATCAGCTTCGCGATGGGCCGGCTGATCGAGGCGGATTATCCGCGCACGACCGCCATCGCCTTCACGGCGGCCGGCAACAACTTCGAGCTGGCCATCGCGGTCGCCATCGCCGCCTATGGACTGGCCTCGCCGGTCGCCTTCGCGGCCGTCATCGGTCCGCTCGTGGAGGTGCCCGTGCTAATCCTGCTGGTTCACGTCGCCCTGCGGCTCGGCCAGCGCTTCTTCCCGCCCGGTCCGGTTCTGGCTGCCGCGACATCAGGCGGAACGGCGACGCGCCCATGACCGGACATGCCGATGTCGTGATCATCGGCGGCGGGCAGGCGGGGCTGGCCGTCGGCTACCATCTCCGGCGGACAGGGCTGAGCTTCGTGATCCTCGACGCCGGGACCAGCCCCGGCGGAGCTTGGCGGCACGCCTGGCGGTCGCTGCGCCTGTTCTCGCCCGCCCCATGGTCGTCGCTGCCCGGCTGGCCGATGGGCGGGGGAGAGACGACATATCCCCGCCGGGACGAGGTGCTCGACTACCTCGCCCGCTATGAAACCCGCTACGGCCTGCCGGTCCGCAGGCCGGTGTCGGTGAGTTCGGTCGAACACGCGGAGGACGGCCGTTTGCGGGTCGTCTCCGATCTGGGCGACTGGACGGCCCGCATGGTGGTCAGCACGACGGGGACGTGGCGGCGGCCCTACATCCCGGACTATCCGGGCCGGCATGTCTTCGGCGGTGTCCAGATCCACTCCGGCGCCTACGATACCCCTGAACCGTTCGCCGGCCGGCGCGTCCTGATCGTCGGCGGCGGCAACTCCGGCGCCCAGATCCTTGCCGAGGTGTTCAATACAGCCGCGACGACATGGGTGACGGAGAAGCCGCCGGTCTTCCTGCCGGACGATGTCGATGGCCGCGTGCTGTTCCACCGGGCCACCGCCCGGCTCAAGGCGCTTCAGGAAGGACGCGAACCGGAAATTCCGGCAGGAGGCCTCGGCGACATCGTCATGGTCCCGCCCGTGGTCGATGCGCGGGAACGCGGCGTGCTGCACTCCGTCCGCCCCTTCGTCCGCTTTACTGAGACCGGAGTGGTCTGGCGGGACGGAACGGAAACCGGTGTGGATGCCGTCATCTGGTGTACGGGCTTCCGCCCGGCGCTCGACCACGTCGCACAACTCGGCATCGTCGGTCCTGACGGCACGGTCGAACTCGACGGCACCCGGTCGCTGAGGGAACCGGAGCTCTGGTTCGTCGGCTACGGCAGCTGGACCGGACCGGCTTCCGCGACCCTGATCGGGGTCGGCCGCAGCGCTCGCGAAACGGCTCGCCGCATCGCCGAGAGCCTGTCGGGCGAAGGCGGACGCGACGACGGCGCGCCGGCCGGTCACGCGGCATCGCTGCGAAGCGGATCGGCATAGTCCGGAATTTCCACCCGACCCGGCGCCGAGATTGACCTGCATCAGTGCGGATTTCCGGGTGTCCTGGCACCCTTCTCCCAAGCGCCCCGACGGCAGAGCTGGGGGCAGAGTGGGGGTACGCGCCATGGAAACAGCCGCCCTTCCCGTTGAAATCCTGCGGAGCGGGTTCGGCAGCCTTGTGTCCTATCTTGCCGCCCATGTGCTGCTGTGCCTCGTTCCGGCCTTCTTTATTGCGGGTGGCCTGTCAGCACTGCTGCCGAAATCGGCGATCACCCGCTTTCTGGGGCGCAGTGCCCCGAAGGCCGTCGCCTATCCGGCCGCAGCCGCGGCGGGGAGCCTGCTGGCCGTTTGTTCGTGCACCATCGTCCCGCTGTTCGCCGGTATCTACCGGAAGGGCGCGGGACTGGGGCCGGCCGTCACTTTCCTGTTCTTCGCGCCGGCAGCCAACATCCTGGCGCTGACCTATACCGGTGCCGCCCTGGGCGCCGAGTTCGCCATGGCGCGGTTCGTGCTCTCGCTGGTCTTCGGCATCGGTATCGGGATGATCATGGCGCTGGTCTTCAGCGAGGACGACCGTGTCCACGCCGTCGAGGCCGACGGCGGCTTCACCGGCGGAGAGCGCCTGCAACCCGCCGCTGTCATCCTGATGCTGCTGATGATATCGCTGCTCATCGCTGGCACGCTGAAGGTCGGCTTCCTGCTCGACAGCTATGCCACCATCACCGTCCCGATCCACGGCATGGACGCGGTCGAGGCGACGCTGCATCGGCTGCTTCCCTTCGATCCCGCGAAGGGCGAGGAGGGCATCGGCGCGCAAGGGGCGATCCTCGTCCTGCTGCTGGGCATTATCGCGGCGGTGGCGCCGCGCGGGCTGGGGCGGGTGGACGAGGGCTTCAATCGCTGGACCTGGGCGGCGCTGGGGCTGGTCGTCCTGACCCTGACGGTCGCGGCGACGGGCATGCAGCCGCAGGGCGGAGGCGTCACGCTGCACCTGACCGGCAGGACGCTCGGCGTCGTGGCGGCGATGGCTGCGATCGCCTGGGTCGCGCATCGCCACATCGACCGGTTCGAAGTGCAGCAATGGCTGTGGGAAAGCTGGCGTTTCGTCCGCCAGATCTTTCCGCTGCTGGTCGTCGGCGTCTTCGTGGTGGGCGTGTTGCGGGTGTTCCTCCGGCCGGAATGGGTGGAGACGATGGCGGGCGCCAACACGGTGCTCGCTAATCTGGCGGGCGTCGTCTTCGGCGTGTTCATGTACTTCCCGACCCTGGTCGAAGTCCCGGTAGCCAAGATGTTCCTCTCGCTCGGCATGCATCCGGGACCGCTGCTGGCCTATTTGATGGCGGACCCGGAACTGAGCCTGCAAAGCATCCTGATCACAGCCAGCATCATAGGGCGGCCCAAGGCATGGACCTATGTCGGGCTGGTGGCAGTGTTCAGCACCGGAGCCGGCCTGACCTTCGGCGCCTGGAAGGATGGCGCCGGCCTTTGGCTGCTTGGTGGGGAACTCGCCCTGTTCCTGCTGGTCCTCGCCGCCGCCCTGTACCTCATCCACCGCCGGACCGGCACGACGGCGAAGGCGGCCTGACCGGCCGGCTCGCTTGCCATCGGCAACCGCTTATCGCGAAGGAGGATCGAACCATGCACGTCAAAGTCCTGGGACCGGGCTGCACCCGCTGCAAACGCCTGGAGGAACTGACACGGGAGGCGGCGCTGGAAGCTGGCATCGCCGTCGAGATCGAGCACGTCACCGATACCGACCGGATTCTCGACTATCCCATCGTCAGCACGCCGGGCCTTGTTATCGAGGAGAAAGTCAGGATGTCCGGCCGGCTACCGCGACGGGAAGAGATCGTCGCGTGGCTGAGGGAAGCCGCCGGACCGGCTGGGGTAGCCGAAGGCGCTTCCCCGGCAGTCTGAGCGGCGCTCCGCTGGTCGATCCGCCAGTTCTGGTGGTCCGGCGGGAGCGGCGCTATTCCGAAGGACGGTCCAAAGACTCCTTCTGCTGCCGGTCCTTTGCTTCTTCCTGCTTGCGCTGACGCTGCCACGTATCGAACTTTTCGGGATGCGTGACGATGTCCACGATGGACGGCTTGTCGGTACGGTCGTCGCTTTGCTTCGGCATGGCTACACCTCCAGGCGTTCGGTCACTCCCTTCAACAGTTCAAAGCGGCTTGCCGCCACCGCCCCGAAGGTCCGGGATGGAAAAGACCAGGTGACCGGCGGTACCGGTGTTCCGCTGTTCCAGGGTGAAGTCGCCGGATGCCATTTTCGCCAGCACGGGGGTCAGCTCCAGACCAATGCCGTGCCCTCTGACCTGCCCCCTGACCTGATCGTCGGGCATGCCGATCCCATCGTCGGCGACCGTCAGGCGTGCCTTGGCCGGCTCGACCCGCTCCAGGGTGACGGTCACCGTCCCCTGGCGCAGGGGAAAGGCGTATTTCAGGCAGTTCGTGACCAGTTCGTTGACGATCAGTCCGACCGCGACGGCTTGGCTGTGATCGACCTCCACAGGAGTAAGGTGCAGGTCCAGCTTGACCGCGTCGTCGTGTTCCAGGCCGTGCATGAGGAAGCGCCGCTTGACGAGTTCGTCGAGATAGGCGGAAAGGTTCACGGCATCGGTGACGCCCGTCACGTAAAGGCGCCGGTAGACCAGCGAGAGCGCTTCGACCCTGTGGCCGACGCTCTCCAGGCGGCGGCGCGTCTCGCTCCGTTTCGCTCTCCGGGCCTCCATCCTGAGCATCGACGTTATGATCGCCAGGTCGTTCTGGGTGCGGTGCTGCAATTCACGCAGCAGGATCGAGCGCTCCTCGGCACTGGCGACACGCTCGCGGTACGCCTTGTGGCGGTCCAGGGCGGCGGCCAGCAGGTTGGCGTAGTTCTGGAGAAAACTGATGTCGGACTGGGTGAAATTCCGCTCGGCGAGACTGTCCACCTCCAGCGTTCCGAATGCCTCTCCGGTCGCGCCGATCACGACATTGGCCGATACGACGACGTCGGCACGCCGCACGACCTCGGAAATCTGAAACCTCGTTTCCGTCGGTATGTGCGAGACGATGGGTGC
>DASQKT010000733.1:0-16170 GCA_035630415.1 Skermanella sp. | reverse complement strand
GTCCCAGCACCGCGAGGAAGCGCTTCACCCCCGGCGTCAGGCGCGGCAGCCCGAGCCTCATCGACATGCCGGCGCGGTGGCAATCCCAGGCGAGATAGAGGAACTGAGCGATACCGGCGGCTATGACGCCCCAGGCAAGCGCATGGCCCGCCGTCGGCAGCAAGGGGGTCAGACCGAGCAGCGCCGCGATCAGGCACAGGTTGAGCAGGATGGGCGCTGCTGCTGCGGCGGCGAATCGCTCCACGCTGTTGAGGACGGCCCCCATCAGCGACACCAGCGAGATGAACAGCAGATAGGGGAACGTGATCCGGGTGAACAGCACCGCCAGGTCGTACTTCATCGGTTCGTCCGAGAAGCCCGGCGCGAAGACCAGCATGAAGGACGGCATGATCAGCTCGAACACGACCAGCAGCACAAGCTGGATCACCAGCAGGAACGCCAGGACCTGTTCCGCGAAGATCCGCGCCTGCGACCGGCCATGCCCGACCAGGAACGCCGAGAACATCGGGACGAACGCCGCGTTGAACGCCCCTTCGGCGAACAGCGCCCGGAAGTGGTTGGGTAGCCGGAACGCCACGAAGAAGGCGTCGGCGACCGGACCGGCCCCCAGGAGCGCTGCGGTCAGGATGTCGCGGACAAAGCCGAGGACGCGGCTGGCCAGGGTCAAGCCGCCGACGGAAAGGATTTTGCGGAACACGGTCGAATAGCCTCGCGCGGCGGCGAAATTCGGGAAGAAGGACGCCGGGGAGCGGCGTCAGACGGGATCGAGCGCCCGGCAATCCTTGGCGGCCCAGCAGACGGAAACGGCATGGCCCGTCTGGAACGCCTCGGCACTGTCGGCGAACGGCACTTTGACCATGAAATCCTCCGCGTCCGCAACCGCCAGCCGCAGGCGCAGGTGATCGCCCAGGTAAATCCGCTCCAGCACGCGGGCCTCCAGGCTGGTGACCGCCTCGTCCTGCGTCGGTTGGAAACCGATTCGCTCGGGCCGGATCGACAACGTCGTCGGCTGGCCGGGCTCATGCGCCGCGACGGCGGCGGCAAAGACACTCTGCCCGGTCTTCAGCTCGACCCGGCAGATACCGCCGGAAACTTCACGCACGATGCCGTTCAGACGGTTGTTCTCGCCGATGAAGTTGGCGACGAAGCTGTTGCAGGGCTGCTGATAGATCCGGTCGGGCAGGTCGATCTGCTGGATGATGCCGTTGTTGAACACGGCGATTCGGTCGGACATCGTCAGCGCTTCGGTCTGGTCATGGGTGACGTAGACGACCGTGACGCCGAGCGACTCGTGGATGTGCTTGATCTCCAGCTGCATGTGCTCGCGCAGCTGCTTGTCCAGCGCGCCCAGCGGCTCATCCATCAGGACGAGCTGCGGATCGAAGACGAGGGCGCGGGCCAGCGCCACCCGCTGCTGCTGGCCGCCCGACAGCTCGGCTGGCCGCCGGCCGCCCAATTGGGACAGATGGACCATGCCGAGCGCCTTGGCGACCCGTTCCCCGATTTCCGCCTTCGGCATCTTCCGGACGGACAGCGGGAAAGCGAGGTTCTCGGCCACCGTCATGTGTGGGAACAGGGCGTAGTTCTGGAACACCATCCCGATGTCGCGCCGGTGCGGCGGCAGGCGCGCTATCGACCGTCCGGCAAGGCGGATGTCGCCCGATGTCGGCACCTCGAACCCGGCCAGCATCATCAGCGAGGTGGTCTTGCCCGAACCGCTCGGCCCCAGCAGGGTCAGGAACTCGCCCCGCTGGATCTCCAGGTTCAGGTTTTTGACGACCAGGGTCTCGCCGTCATAGGTCTTGCGGACGTCGATGAACTCCACATGGGGAGAAGACGCCGAATGACCGGAGGCGTTGCGGGCCGTGCTGCCGGGGGCGGCCGATAGATCTGTCTGGCTCATGCAGCCGACAATATCGCAAAAATGCTGGGCTGCCAGCCTCCTTGAAAGTCCACTTCGCTAATGCGTTCCACCAGCGTCCCGATCAGGGAATGCGCGGGTCGATAGCGGACACCCCCAATCGACGGGGACTTTTCACCCTTTTTATGTGTTCGTGAATTATGCGGGGGTTGATAGAGTGTAATCCTCCAAACACATGAGAACCGTAGACGCATCGCCTGAGGAATTTCGTTTTCAGGCGTCGCCAGGTAATCCATTCGATAGAATAGCCATGATGAGCAACCGCTTCGGTTTACGCGAAGAACCCTTCAAAATTACGCCGACGGCGCGTTTTACCTATGCGTCGCAGGAGCACGAGGAAGCGTTCAACGGCTTCGTCCTGGCTGTCCTTGCGCGTCGGCGGCTCATGGCTCTCTATGGCGAAACCGGTTCTGGCAAGACTTCCCTGCTTCAGGAACTTCTCGACCATCTGGAAGGCGATGGCGCGATGGTCCTCGCAGTCGCCGCCAGACCGGGAATGTCGGTCGAGGACATCATCCAGGAAGCCGGCGGCGAGTTGCTTCATGACGAGGCCAATGGTCAGCCGCTGACGGATATGGATGCCCTGATCGAGCGGCTGGAGCAGCGGCTCGAGGAAGCGGGGACCGGCGTCCTGATCGTCGACGAAGCCCACGAACTTGACCTGCCGGTGCTCTACGATCTGGTCGACATGGCATCCTCCGATACCGAAACCGGGCGCTTCCTTCAAGTCCTGCTGGCCGGTGCGCCCGATCTGGAGCGGATGCTGGCGGAGCCGGGCCTGGAAGACTCGATGCGGCGTCTGGGCGTGTCGTACCACCTGCCGCCGCTCGACCAGGATCAGGTCGGCAGCTACATCAAGCAGCGCATCCGGCAAGCCGGTGCGGACCGGGACGATATCTTCGAGCCCGCTGCGATCCAGGCGATAACGCAGTACTCAGGCGGCCTGCTGCAACTGGTGAACACGCTGGGCGACGTGGCGCTGAGCGGTGCGTCGCGCGCCGGCGAGCGAATCGTCACGCGTGCCCGGATCGATCAGGTCGCGGCCGATCTCGGCTTGCAGCCGTTGCATGACGGTTTCGCCCACGCGCCGGAGCCGGAACCCGCCGAGGTTCAGGAGCCGATAGCGCGCCTGCGGCCGATCGCACCGATGGCGCCCCCTCCCGTACAGGCGCCGGCTCCCGTGCAGTTCCCGGCACAGCCCGTAGCGCCGCCGCACCGGGAGGTCCATCAGCCGGCGCCGCGCCCTGTTCCCGCGCGGGCATATCAACCGCCTCGTGAACCGGAACTTGACCGGGAGCCCGATGACTGGGACGACGAAGTCGAGCCGCCTAAAGCCGTGATTCGCCGCCGGTCCGACCGGCCCGAGCCGCGCATGCTGGAGGCGAACGCTTATCCGGGCATACGGCCCGACCCCCGCTATCAGATCCAGCAGGATTTCAGCCGACCGCGCCGCTGGCCGCTGGTGGCTGCCTGCGTCGCCGCCTTGCTGGTCGGGGCCGGCGCCGCGACGGCGGTGATGCATCCGGAGGCGATCGAGCGGCTGTACGAGACTGCGACCGGCCGCCCGGCTCCCTGGACCGACGGCGCGACCGAGACCGATGTCGCTGCGCGCCCGGCCGAGTCCATCCCGGAAACGCCGCCGATATCGGTCGCACCGCCACCCACGCCCCGGTCGGCGCTGCCGCCGGGCGATACGGCATCAACGCCGGCAGCGGTTCCGGAAGCGGCCCCGTCACCCGCCACGCCGGTTCCGCCAACGCCGCCCGTTCCGCCGTCGTCGAATTCGGGCGACGAGCAGAGGGTCACCGACCTTGCGGCCCGTGCCGACCGTTACATCGAGCAGAAGCTGTTGACGACTCCGCCCGGCAGCAATGCCTTTGAGATCTATCAGCAGATCACGCAGATAGCGCCCCAGCATCCCAAGGCAGCGGCCATCCTGAGCGCCATCAAGGACAGCTATCTGCGCTGGGGCATCACGGCGGAGGAGCGCGGCCAGTTCGACAACGCGGCCGGCTTCTACCGGCGCGGCCTGAGCGTCGATCCGAGCGACCAGAACTTCCAGACCCATCTGCGCAACCTTGAACGGAAGCGCCAAGCGGCCGCTGCGGCCAGCACGCCCACGGAAACCGCAGTCGCACCGCCGGAACCGGCACCGGACCAGATCCTGCGCCTGCCCCCCGATTATGACGACCGCACGGACGGAACGGCCGGTCCGGCGAACCAGTCCCTGCCGCCGCCCAACCGGTTCTCGACCCGCGAGGAGATGATCCAGGCGTTCCAGCAGCCCGGCATGCTTCAGTCCGTAATCCAGGCAGGCCGCGACATCGATTACGAACTTCCCGACGGGAAGACGGCGCTAATGCTGGCGTCCGAGCAAGGCAATGCCCCTGCCGTCCGGCAGTTGCTGGCGGCGGGGGCCGCCCCCAACGCCCGCAGCCGCAACGGCGGCACGGCGCTGATGTACGCGGCCTCGATCGGCAACAACGCCGCCGTCCGGACGCTGTTGCAGTCCGGCAGCGCCGTCAATTCCATGAACGTCGAGGGCAAGACGGCGCTGATGGCGGCGGCCGGCGGCGGCCACCTCGATACGGTCCGGGTCCTGCTGGAGAACGGAGCGAATGTCGGGACGACCAGCATCCACGGGCGGACCGCGCTGAACTACGCCCAGGAGGGCGGGCATACCGCCGTCGTCAACCTCCTGAACTCCTTCGACCCCCAGGCGGCCTCGCGGCGCTCGTCGCGCGGCGGCAGTGAAGTCGGGCAATTGAACTGATCGGACTTATGAAACCACAAAACATCGGCGCCGCCCTGGCGGCGCTGCTTCTGCTTGCCGCCTGCGAAGATTACGGCAGGGTGACGCAGACCCAGGTCGATCCCGGCTACAGCCCGGACGAGCTTGGCTATGCCGGAGGCGACAAGGCCATCCTGACCACCCTGATCCACGGCAACCCCAGCGACGTCGCCGCCGACCGCTTCGCCGAGCAGGTGCTGACGTCGATGAACCGGGTCCAGGTCGGAGCCAGCCTCAAGTTCGGCCCCGATGCGGGTCCGGGCGGCCGGCCGATGTACAAGGTCGTCATGGTCTTCAATCCAGAGACCCAGGTAATCGACTCGGAACTCTGCGCGGCCCAGATCCCGCCGTCGCAGCCGTTCAAGGAAGACGTGACGGTGCGCGCCGCCTATTGCAGGGGCGGCAGGGCCATGTCCGGCGCCATTGGAACGATCGAGGCGGAAGACGCCGCCAAGCCCGACCGGATGGACCGCTTCATCCGCGACCTGACGGTGACGCTGTTCCCGACGCACCGGCCGTCATAGCGTCTATTTTGCCGCTTCCACCAAGGCTACGAGGCCGGCGAGCAGGTCGATGGGGCGCGGCGGACAGCCGGCGATGTGGAGATCGACCGGAACGACGGCACCAACGCCGCCTGCTATGCCGTAGCTTCCCTTGAACAACCCGCCGTCGAGCGCGCAGCCGCCGACGGCGACGACCCATTTCGGGTCGGGCGTCGCGTCCCAGGTACGGAACAGGGCATCGCGCATGTTGGCGGTGACCGGTCCGGTCACCATCAGCACATCGGCGTGGCGGGGCGAGGCCACGAATCGCAGGCCGAAGCGCTCCAGATCGTAGACGACGTTGTTGAGGGCGTGGATCTCCAGCTCGCAACCGTTGCACGAACCGGCATCGACCTGCCGGATCGACAGGCTGCGGCCCAGGCGGATGCGTGCCGCCCGGTCGAGCCGGCTGGCAAGTTCCTCGACGCCGGCCTCGGCGGCTTCGGGACCCTTCATGGTCGCCGGACCGCGCAGCAGGTTTCGGGCGATGGTCTTCAGCATGTCGTCACGCTACAGGTCGTGCCCGGAATAGGAGCAGTTGAAGCTCTTGTTGCAGAGCGGGAAGTCCGCGACGATGTTGCCCTCGATCGCGGCTTCCAGCAACGGCCACTGGAACCAGGACGGATCGCGCGGGTGACAGCGCGTCACAATACCATCGTCCCGTACCGCGACCCAGGTCATGATCTCACCCCGGAAGCTCTCGACCAGGGCCATGCCCTGCCCGGCCACCGGAACTACGGGAACATGGACCGGGCCGTCCGGCAGCTTGTCCAGGATCTGCTGGACCAGCGACAGGCTGG
This sequence comes from Skermanella sp., assembly GCA_035630415.1. Classification (GTDB taxonomy): domain Bacteria; phylum Pseudomonadota; class Alphaproteobacteria; order Azospirillales; family Azospirillaceae; genus Skermanella. Next base: position 10,116 of record DASQKT010000733.1, on the reverse strand, counting down.
CCTCGACCTCCCTGATCCGGACCCAGACGCGGGCGTTGACGTCGCCCTCGGTGAAGACCGGAACGCTGAAGTCCAGCTCGTCATAGGGCGCGTAGCCCGGACCAAGGCGGGCGTCCAGTCCGCGCCCGGATGCCCGTCCCACATGTCCGCCGGCCCCGAAACGATGGACCAGACCGCCGTCCACCCTGCCCGTCCCGACGGTACGGTCCTGGAGCGAGGCCTTCTCGTCGTAGATCCGGACGAGCGGGGGGAAGGCGACGGCGATTTCCCGCACCATATCCAGGATCGCGTCTCGCCCATCAGCGGGCAGGTCCATAGCGACGCCGCCGGGAACGATGCGGTCCATCATCAGGCGGTGCCCGAAACAGGCGTCCGCCACCCGCAGGACCTTTTCCCGAAGCAATCCGCATTCGGCAAGCATGAAGGCGAAGGACGCGTCATTGCAGATGGCGCCGATATCGCCGAGATGGTTCGCGAGCCGCTCCAGTTCCGCCATGAGCGCCCGCAGCCAGACGGCACGTGTCGGGACAGGCGTTCCAATGGCGGCCTCGACGGCGCCCGCGAAGGCCCAGGAATGGGCCACGGTGCTGTCGCCGGAGACGCGCGCCGCCAGCTTGCCGGCTTCCGCGATCGAGCGTCCCGCCATCAGCCATTCCGTGCCCTTGTGGACGTAGCCCAGGCGCTGTTCCAGCCGGACCACGGTCTCGCCGTTGCAGGTGAAGCGGAAATGACCGGGTTCGATGATCCCAGCATGGACGGGACCGACCGGGATCTGGTGCAGGCCTGGCCCTTCGACCGGCAGGAAAGGATAGGGCTCCGGCTGGCCGAGGGGATCGGGCGGGTCTGCCGAAAGCGGCAGCCGGATCGGCCAGCTATCATGGTCGAGCCAGGGGCGCGGATCGACCAGCGACTCGGCGCAGATGCCGAACAGGTCCTGGATCGTCCGTTCCAGCCGGATAGCGCCGGGACGCACGCCGCCGACGGAGGGAAACCGGCCTTCCGGGCAGGAAAGGGAAACGACCGCGACCGTCATGGCGGCCTCATCGCGGAGCGCCATATGGACGATACCGGTGTCGGCCCAAAGCCCAAGCAGCGACCACTCGTCCTTGGCGGCAAGGGTGGTCGTCAGTTCGGCCCAGGCTTCGCGGCTGAGGTCGAAGCGCGGATAGGGGCGGTGGTTTTCGGCGCGCATGCCGACGGAGGCCAGATAGTCGAGCACGGTATCCCTCCCCTCAGCCGAGAAGTTTCGCGATGGACTGGAACCAGTTCACCAGCGGCTCGGGCAGCCAGACGCCAGCGATCAGGACGATGATCATGTGCAGGACCAGCGGAAAGGTGCTGGTCGCGACGGGCTCGACCGATCCGCTCGGCGCGCCGAAGGCCAGTGACTGAAGCCGCAGGATCAGGGCGCCGAACGCGATGACGATGCCGGCGATCAGCGGCAGCGCCAGCAGCGGGTCGCTGGCGAAGGTCGATGTCACCAGCAGGAACTCGCTCAGGAAGATGCCGAAGGGCGGCGCTCCCGCGATGGCGAGGACGCCAACTACAAGTCCCCAGCCGATGGCGGGGTGGCTCGTGGTCAGGCCCCGGATCTCGGAGATCTGCTGCGTTCCCTTGACCTGGGTCGCCAGTCCGACCGCGACGAAGATCGCCGACTTGGTCAGGCTGTGCATCGACATGTGGAGCAGTCCCGCGAAGTTGGCCACCGGTCCACCCATGCCGAAGGCGAACGTGATTATCCCCATATGCTCGATCGAGCTGTAGGCGAACAGGCGCTTGATGTCGCGCCGCCGGTACAGCGTGAAGGCGGCCACCAGCAACGATAGCAACCCCATCAGGATCATCAGGGGTCCCGGCGCCATCGTGTGCCCATTGGCCGTCATCAGCATCTTGAACCGAAGCACCGCGTAGAGCGCCACGTTGAGCAGCAGGCCGGACAGCACGGCCGAGATCGGCGTCGGCCCCTCCGCATGGGCATCGGGCAGCCAGGCATGGAGCGGCACAAGACCAACCTTGGTTCCGTAGCCGATCAGGATGAAGACGAAGGCGAGGTTCAGCAGTTCCGGGCTGACCCGGCTCATCTGGCCCATCATGTCGGACCACGTCATCGCCGTCGTCCCGCCGCCCATCACGGGCTGGGCGGCCAGATAGATCAGGATCGTGCCGAACAATGCCAGCGCTATGCCGACGCCGCACAGGATGAAGTATTTCCAGGCCGCTTCCAGCGCCGCCGGCGTCCGGTAGAGGCTGACCATCAGCACCGTCGTCAGCGTGGCGCCCTCCACCGCGACCCACAGGACGCCCAAGTTGTTGGCGAACAGCGCCAGCAGCATGGTGAACATGAAGGCCTGGAACATGGAATGGTAGAAGCGCAGGAAGGGTGGCTTCAGCCGCCCCGTCTCGACCTCGTGCTCGATATAGCCGGCGCTGAACAGCGAGGTTGTGAAGCCGACGAAGGCAGTCAGCAGCGCTAGATAGGCGTTGAAGTCGTCCACCAGGAACAGCGCCGTCGTTTCCGGAAAGCCGCTCAGCAGTGTGGAGGCAGCCACCAGCGTCAGGCCGGACGCCAGTGCGTTGAGCCGCGTCGCCAGCCGATGGGGACCGACGGCGGCCAGCCCGATCGCGGACAGGAAGGGCAGCGCCAGGATGATATGGACCGGGTTGACCGGAAGGAGGATCACCGGCTTTCCCCGCGGAAGCTGTCCAGGTTGTGGAGGTCGAGGGTGTCGAACCGTTCCCGGATGTGGAAGAAGAAGATGCCGAAGATGATGAAGGCGACCATGACGGCGAAGGCGACCAGCATCTCGACGATCAGCGGCATGCCCTCGACGCCGACTGCTGCCAGGATCAGCCCGTTCTCCAGCGACATGAATCCCACGACCTGACCGATGGCGTTGCGCCGGGTGATCATGGTCAGCAGGCCCAGCAGCACGACCGACAGGGCCAACGCCAGATCCTCGCGCGTCAGGGCAGTGACGTCTGATGTGACCGGCAGCACCAGCAGGATCGACAGCGTCACCAGACTGACGCCCGCGATCATGGTCGGGCCGACGCCCAGCGCCGTATCGATCGTGCGCGCTATGTTCAGCTTGACGATGATCCTGTGCAGCGCCACCGGAATGACGACGGCTTTCATGCCGAGCGCCAGCACGGCGGTCACGTAGAGGTGCGGCGCATCCTGGATATAGCCTTGCCAGGCAGCAGCAGCCCCCAGTGCCGCCGACTGGATCGCGAACATCTGGATCAGCGCGAACAGACGCCGCTGGTACAGCAGGGCGAAGCTGAGCAGCAGCACCAGGGCTCCGAGCAGATGGGCGATGTCATAGTGAATGCTGGGCATGACCGGCGCCTACAATCCCGTCGAGACATAAAGGAAGATCGCACCGAGCAGACTCAGCAGCAGCGCGCCGCCCAAGAACTCGCCGTAGCGGAACACGCGCATCTTGGCGATCCCGGTTTCGAACACCGCGAGCAGCACGGCCCCGGCGGCGAGCTTGAGCACGAAGGTCAGCAGGCCGATCAGCAATTCGACCAGGCCGTCATTGGGAGCGGCGATCCCCCAGGGCAGGAAGATGCAGGCGATCAGCGCCATGTAGAGCACCAGCTTCATCATGGCAGCGGCTTCGATCAGGGCCAGATGCCGGCCGGAATACTCCAGCACCATGGCTTCGTGGACCATGGTGAGTTCGAGATGGGTGGCCGGGTTGTCGATCGGCACGCGGCCGTTCTCGGCGATGGCGACCATCAGGAGCGAGATGAGCGCCAGCGCCAGCGACACCCGCAGGCCGACGCCGCCGCTCAGCATGAAATCGACGATCAGCGACAGCGATGTCGTCCGCACCAGGATCGCGACCGAGAAGATCACCATCAGCATGGCCGGTTCCGCCAGCGCCGCGATCATCATTTCCCGCGACGATCCCAACCCGCCGAAGCTGGTCCCGACATCCATCCCGGCAAGCGCCAGGAAGAAGCGGGCGCTGGCCAGCAAGGCCACCAGCGCTATCAGGTCGGCGGTGGCGGTCAATGCCAGCGCCGTGGAGAACGTCGGCACCAGGGCCGCTGCCAGCCAGATCGCGGTGAACACCAGATAGGGCGTCGTCCGGAACAGCCAGGAAGCGTTGTCGGCTAGGACCACTTCCTTCTTCAGCAGGCGGAGCAGATCAAGGTAGGGCTGGACCAGCGGCGGCCCGCGCCGTCCGAGCAGCCGCGCCTTGATGACGCGGACCAGCCCGGTCAACCCCGGAGCCAGCAGCAGCAGCAGCGCCATCTGGACGACCTGGAAGACGCCCGCCAGCAGGGCCTGGACGACCATCATTGCGACACCGCCACCAGGGCAAGAAGCGCAATCAGGGCGAAGAACATCAGCGACAGGTAGCTGCGGATGGTGAGGAACTGGAGCGCGTCGACCCGCTCGGAGATCCAGCCGACGAGGCGGACGACCGGTGTGAACAGCCAATCCCAGGCGGGATCGCGCGATTCCAGCGTGAAGCGGGCGGGCCGCGTTTCCCCCGGCGCCGGCATGTCGACCCGGTCACGGGTCCGGAACAGGTGCCCGGCGAAGACCCGTCTCAGCGGCTGGGAAAAGCTGTCGGCGGAATACTGGCCGAGAGGAGTGGGATCGGTGAAGCCGCAGCCCCAGGCGATCGAGCGCCGCACCCGGTTGGACGCGTAGCGGTGGATCATGAAGACGGCCAGGATCGTCAGGATCAGGATCGTCAGGAACATCATGAGGCCGCTGTAGCTGTTGCCGAACGCGCTGGCTGGCGCCAGCCAGACCCAGCCGCCATGGCCGCCGGCATCGAGCAGGCCCTCCCCCACGACCAGCCGGTTGACAGGCTCGATCATCTGGATGACCACGGTTGGCAGCACACCGACGACGATGCACAGGAACGCCGGCACTCCGATGGCGGTCAGCATCACCGGATCGACCTCGCGCGCCTTTTCAGCGGCGGGCGAGCGCGGGCGGCCCAGGAAGACGATGCCGTAGAAGCGGACGAAGCAAGCGGCGGCAAGGGCGGCCGACAGCGCCAGCAGCGCCCCTATCACGGCGAACCCGATCTTCAGCTCCCACTGCTCGAGCAGCGGACCGTTCAGGACGGCCTGGAACAGCATCCACTCCGCCACGAAGCCGTTGAGCGGCGGCAGGGCGGAGATCGCGGCCGAACCGATCAGGCAGAACAGTGCCGTCTTGGGCATCTTGTGGATCAGCCCGCCCAGCCGGTCTAATTTGCGCTCCCCCGTGGCGGTCAGGATGGCGCCCGATGTGAAAAAAAGGATGCTCTTGAACAGGCTGTGGTTGAGGACGTGGAGCATGGCGGCCGTCATGCCAAGGGCCGCCAGGGCCGGCACGCCCGACGCCTTGAACACCAGCGCCAGCCCCAGCCCGATGGCGATCACGCCGATATTCTCGACCGTCGAGTAGGCCAGCAGCTTCTTCACGTCGTCCTGCATCAGCGCATAAAGCACGCCGACGACGGCTGTTACGGCGCCGATCACCGCCAGGATGCTTCCCCACCACCAGAGCGGCTGCCCGACCAGATCGAACAGGACGCGGATCAGCCCGTAGATCGCAACCTTGGTCATGACCCCGCTCATCAGGGCGGAGACATGGCTGGGTGCGGCGGGATGGGCCAGCGGAAGCCAGACATGGAGGGGCACCAGACCCGCCTTCGACCCCGCTCCCAGAAGCACCAGGAGAGCCGCTATGCTGGCCGATGCCATATCCTGAGGCTGCGCCCGGATGCCGGCGAAGCTGTAGTCCCCCGTCGTGCCGGCCAGCATGCCGAAGCAGAGCAGCAGGCAGGCCGTGCCGAAGCTTGCCATGACGAAGTAGACATGCGCCGCGCGCGGCGTCTCGTCCTCCCGGTGAGTCGAGAGCACCAGCAGCCAAGACGTCAGCGACATGAACTCCCACGCCGCCAGGAAGACGAAGGCGTCGTCGGCAACCAGCACGAGGTTCATCGCCGCGATGAAGAGCGGGAAGATCGGCAGGACCCTGCCCGGCTCATCGTCGTGGCGAGCATAGCTCCAGCCGAAGACGGAGGCGAGGCACGCCGCTAGATTGACCGCCAGCAGGAACACGGCGGACAAGGCGTCCAACCGCAGGTTGGCGTGCAGCCAGGGCAGACCGACCGGCAGGGCCAGCGTGTCGATACCGGTCTCGCCGGTCGCAAGGCGGACCAGTACGGCCAGAGTGGCACCGCCGCAGACAACAGCCATGCCGCCATGCACGACTTCATGGGCGCGAGGCAGCCAGGGCCTCGCCATGCCGACGAACGCCAGCAGCAGCATCGCCGCGATGCACAGACTAATGAATGCCAAGGTTGGGAACCGGCTGAGGGACCATGGTGAGAAACCACCGCGGGTATAAGGATATTTCCCCCGCTTATAACATGCCGGGCCGCCCCTGATGCAAATATCCCGTCCGGGCATCCGGCGCCGGGAGGGGATTTCGGCAGTCTTCCATCACGGCGGCTAAGCAAGAAAAAACCGGCCTTCACTGACGTGAAGGCCGGAGTTTTTCAGTCAGGGAGGAAACGCACCACCGTGCGTCTGTGACATTATGATGTCGCCGACCGTGTCAAAAATTAGTTAAACGGGCCGGTCTCAACGCCCCTGAGCCAGTTTGCCGCAGGCTGCGCCGGGCAGCGCATGGCCGCTTGTGCAGCTACGGCAGCAGCGCCAGCACCCTGGCCCAGGCCAGCACCGGCCACAGGACCGTGAGGGCGAAAGTCGCAAGTAGTTGAGCCAACTGCCCCCGCCAGCCCCTCGACGCCGTTGCGAAGCGGCACTGCCAAGTGAATGCGCAGCCGATCGCCAGCCAGAGAACCGTCAACGCTACGAGGGGAGCAGGCATATGGGTCCTCCATAAGGGCGACTCAGAATTGCCGGACGGTGTTTAATTTCACGTTAACCAACAACCCGATATGGCTTGTGTCGATAAGGTCCCTAGCCTTCAGGCATCTCAACGGAGTATAGGGTGGCCCACCCGACTTTCGGTTTTCACTGCAGCCGTGCCTTCACGACATGATCAGCATCAGCAAACGTATCGCCGACGAACTCTCCGCCCGGCAAAACCAGGTCGAGGCAGCCATTGCGCTGCTGGACGAGGGATCGACGGTTCCGTTCATCGCGCGGTACCGCAAGGAAGCCACCGGCGGCCTGGACGACACGCAGCTCCGGACCCTGGAGGAGCGCCTTCGCTACCTTCGGGAGCTTGAGGAGCGGCGCACCGCCATCCTGTCCAGTGTCGCCGAACAGGGCAAGCTGACGGACGAGCTGAAGGCGCAGCTTGACGCGGCCGACACCAAGACGCGGCTCGAAGACCTGTACCTGCCTTACAAGCCGAAGCGCCGCACCAAGGCGATGATCGCCCGCGAGGCCGGTCTGGAGCCGCTGGCGCTGGGGCTGCTGGAGAACCCGGCCGTCGCTCCGGAAGCGGCGGCGGTCGCCTTCGTCGATCTGGAAAAGGGCGTGCCCGACGTCAAGTCGGCGCTGGAAGGCGCCCGCCATATCCTGGTCGAGCGGTTCGGCGAGGACGCCGAACTGGTCGGCCGCCTGCGCGGCTACGTCGCCGACAACGGCAAGGTGGTTTCCGCCGTGGTCGAGGCGAAGCGCGAGGAAGGCGCCAAGTTCTCGGACTATTTCGACTTCTTCGAACCGCTGAAGCAGATCCCGTCACACCGGGCGCTCGCCATGTTCCGGGGCCGGACGCAAGGCGTGCTGGACCTCAGGATCGAGGTCGGCGATCCCGCGACCGATCTCCAGCATCCCTGCGAAGCGATCATCGCCAGCCATCTCGGCATCCGCGATGCCGGACGGGCGGCGGACAAGTGGCTGCTGGAAACGGTGCGCTGGGCCTGGAAGACCAAGATCGGCCTGCATGTCGAGCTGGACCTGCTGGGCGACCTACGCGACCGCGCCGAGGGCAACGCCATCCGGGTCTTCGCCCGCAACCTGCACGACCTTCTGCTGGCGGCCCCCGCCGGTCCGCGTGCGACCATCGGCCTCGATCCCGGCATCCGGACCGGCGTCAAGGTCGCCGTCGTCGATGCGACCGGCAAGGTGGTCGAGACAACGACGATCTATCCGCACCAGCCGAAGAACGATTGGGAAGGCTCGATCGCCGTCATCGCGGCGCTGGCGTTCCGCCACAAGATCGAGCTGATCAGCATCGGCAACGGCACGGCCAGCCGGGAAACCGACAAGCTGGTCAACGACGTGATCAAGCAGCACCCGGACCTCAACCTCTCCAAGCTGGTCGTGTCGGAAGCCGGCGCTTCGGTCTACTCCGCTTCGGAAGTAGCGGCGCTGGAGTTCCCGCAGCTCGACGTGTCGCTGCGCGGTGCGGTGTCGATCGCGCGGCGTCTTCAGGACCCGCTGGCCGAACTGGTCAAGATTGAGCCGAAGTCGATCGGCGTCGGCCAGTATCAGCACGACGTCAGCGGCTCCAAGCTGGCGCGCAGCCTGGATGCCGTGGTCGAGGACTGCGTGAACGCCGTCGGCGTCGATCTGAATACGGCATCGGTGCCGCTGCTGGCGCGGGTCTCCGGCCTGTCGGACAGCGTCGCCCGCAACATCGTGGAATTCCGCGACCGCAACGGCGCGTTCCGCACTCGGAAACAGTTGAACGAGGTCGCCCGGCTCGGGCCGAAGGCGTTCGAGCAGGCGGCGGGCTTCCTGCGCATCGCCAACGGTGACGACCCGCTGGACGCCTCCGCCGTCCACCCGGAGTCCTATCCAGTGGTGGAGCGTATCATCGCCAAGGCCGGCAAGCCGCTGAAGGAAATCATCGGCGACGCGCCGCTGCTGCGCTCGCTGAGCCCGGAAGACTTCACCGACGACAAGTTCGGCCTGCCGACCGTCCAGGACATCATTGCCGAGCTTGAGAAGCCGGGCCGTGACCCGCGTCCCGAGTTCAAGACGGCGGTGTTCAAGGAAGGCGTCCACGAACTGAAGGATCTCGAACTCGGCATGGTGCTGGAAGGCGTCGTGACCAACGTCACGGCCTTCGGCGCCTTCGTCGATATCGGCGTCCATCAGGATGGCTTGGTCCACATCTCCCAGCTTGCCAACAAGTTCGTCAAGGACCCCCACACGGTGGTCAAGGCGGGCGACGTGGTGAAGATCAAGGTGCTGGAAGTCGATCTCAAGCGGAAGCGGATCGCGCTGACCATGCGGCTTGACGAGCAGGCGGCCCGCCCTGCCGCACCGGAACCGCGTGCCGCAGCACAGCCTCAGCAGCAGAAGCCGCGTGAGCAGCGCGGCGAACGCAGCGGCGGCGGTTCGGACCGGGGTGGACGCGGCGACCAGCAGCGCGACCGCCGTCCGGCGTCGGGAGCGCCCGGCGGCAATGCCGGCGGCGGCAAGCGTCCGGATCGCGGCGACCGTCAGGACCGTGGGGAAAAGCGGGCTCCGCGTGAGCCGGCGGTGATGTCGGCGGGTCCCGCCTTGGGCGGTGCTTTGGCGGAAGCCTTCGCGCGGGCACAGGCGGCAAAGCAGCAGAAGTAACGGATGCGGACGAAAAAGGCCGGCTCTCGCTTTCAGGCGGGGGCCGGCCTTTTTCGCTTTTCGTGTTCGGCTGGATCAGTCGAAGTCCAGACCCACGTCGAAGTTGGTGACGCTGTGCGTCAGCCAGCCGACGGAGATCATGTCGACTCCGGTTTCCGCCACGGCGCGGACGGTGCGGGCGCTGATGTTGCCGGAAGCTTCCGTCAGCATCCGGCCATCGACCATGCGGACGGCGCGGGCCAGCGTTTCCGGCGGCATGTTGTCGAGCAGGACGGCATCGACGCCCAGCGGGATAAGTTCCTCGAGTTGGGCCAGGGTGTCCACCTCCACCTCGATCTTGACCATATGGCCAAGACCGGCGCGGGCACGCGCGACGGCGGCCTGGATGCCGCCGCCGGCAATCAGGTGGTTGTCCTTGATCAGCACGGCGTCGTCCAGGCCGAAGCGGTGATTGCCGCCGCCCCCGGCGCGGACCGCGTACTTCTCCAGGGCCCGCAGCCCCGGCGTGGTCTTGCGGGTGCAGACCACCTGGGCGCCGTGCGGGGCGACCAGGGCCACCAGGTCGCGGGTGAGAGTGGCGATGCCGCAGAGCCGCCCCAGGAGGTT
>DASQKT010000732.1:0-15737 GCA_035630415.1 Skermanella sp. | reverse complement strand
GGGAGGATCGGTCCGGTCCTGGAACAGGAACTCGGTCCGCAGCAGGCCGACCGCTTCGCCTCCGGCCTCCACCGTGCGGCCCGCTTCGGGCACCGCGCCGATGTTGGCGGCGACCTCGACTCTGTGCCCGTCCACCGTTATTGCGGGACGATAGGCCGCTTCCACCATTTCCGAGCGGCGGAAACCGGCTTTGCCCAACTCCTGCCGCGCCTGTTCCAGAAGCCCGGCATCCGGATCGGGAAGGACCGTTCCGCTGGAGCCGTCGAGTACAGCCGTCATGCCCGGCGCCAGTTCCAGCACCGCCCGGCCACATCCGACCACCGCCGGGATATCGAGCGAGCGGGCCAGGATCGCCGTATGGGAATTCGGGCCGCCAAGCGCCGTGCAAATGCCCTTGACCAGATCAGGGTTCAGCGCCGCCGTATCGGATGGGTTGAGGTCTTCCGCCACCAGGATGATCTCGTGGTCGGGCAGGGACATGGCCCCTTCGCTGGTACGGACCAGCAGGCGCATGACGCGAGCGCCGACATCGCGAAGATCGGCGGCCCGCGCTGCCACAAGGGGATCGTCGAGGGCCGCCAGTTCGGTCGCCCTTTCCTCCACTGCTTCGCGCCACGCGAAAGCCGCGCTTTCCTCGTCGTGGTCGATCCGGAAGCGGGCGGCTTCGATCAGGTCTGGATCTTCCAGGAACTCCCTATGGGCCAGGAAGATCCGGGCTTCCGCCTCGCCTGCCCGCTGGTTGATGGTGCGGTGAAGCTCTTCCAGTTCGGCGCCGGCCCGGTCGATCGCGTGGTCCAGATCGGATCGCTCCGCCTTCGCATCGACCGCGTGCCGCTCGATCACGGCCTGGGGGTCTTTTCGCAACTGGTAGATGGGGGCGATGCCTATGCCGGGTGCGGCGGCGATGCCGTGGATCAGTCCAGGTGCGTCCTCCCGCGCCTCCTGAACTTCGGCTGGCGGCAAACCGGGCTGGTCGGCGACAGCATCGGACGGCTGAGTCGGCTGTGCTTCCTCCTCCTCGCCCAATCCTTCGGCGACTGCGTTCCTGAGGATTTCGATCGCCTTGGCAGAGTCCGGACCGTCGGCGGTGATGGTGATGACGCCGCCTCGTTCCACACCAAGGCGCAGCATCGATACCATGCTCTTGCCGTTGGCGGTCTTGCCGTCGTGATACACCCTGACGTCGGAGCGGAACTCCTTCGCCAAGCCTACGAAGACCGATGCCGGGCGCGCATGAAGCCCGGTACCGCCGGTGACCTCCACATCCGCCCTGTAGCCTGCTCCCATGATCGCGTTGGGGATTAGGGTGGGGATTGCGGCGGGCGCGGGAGCCTGCATGGGCATCGGCGTGACATCGGCCTGGCCTGACGGATCAAGCGCCGCGACGATGTCTTCCACCCGGCGGGTTCGGGCCAGCCTCAACACGGCAGCCTCGTCTGCCAGCACGTCGGTCAGCTTGGACAGGATGCCGATATGCTCGTCGGAGCGGGCGGCGATGGCGACGACCAGATAGACGACCTCGCCGTTGCTCCACTCGACGCCATGCGGGACCTGAAGCACGGAAAGGCCGGTGTGCTGGATCAATTGCCAGTCCTGGGGAAGCCCGTGCGGGATCGCGATCCCGTTACCCAGATACGTGGCACTGACCTGCTCCCGCTTGATCATGCTGTATATGTAACCGGGATGTATGTAGCCGCCTTCGACCAGAATGGCTCCCGCCTGATGGATCGCGTCCGCCCTGTCCATCGCGTGTGCGGCAATACGCACATTTTCCGGTCCCAAACTGACCATGCGGCTTTCCTTTTCGGCAACTGACTCAATCTATCTAACCCGATGCCACTTAAACCCGATGCCGGAGAAAGCGTTGCAAAACTGGGGCAATGGCGCAATCGCCAGGAAGAGCGGCGTCGGGCTTGCAGCCCTCCCGGTTTTCGCAACGGTCTTGACGTTATTCCTGCTCTTCCGCACCGCGGCAGCAACGGACTTGCCGGTGGACCTGGAACTGGTGCTGGCCGTCGATGTTTCCGGGTCGATCGACACGGAGCACGCTTATCTTCAGCGCAGCGGTTACGCACGGGCGCTGACCGACCGCCGGGTGGTCGAGGCGATCCAGTCCGGCTCGTTCGGACGCATCGCGCTGACCTATGTGGAGTGGGCGGACGACAGCCTTCAGCGTACCGTCGTGGATTGGCAGGTGATCGACGGCTTGGCGACCGCCAAGGATTTCGCCCGCCGGCTCGGCGGCGCCCCGACCGTGACGGAGGCCAGGACCTCCATCAGCGCCCTGATCGACTACTGCGTGCCGCTGTTCGCGGACAACGGATTCGAGGGGTCGCGCCAAGTGATCGACGTTTCTGGCGACGGCGAAAACAATGTCGGGCGCGCCGTGACGCTGGCGCGCGATGCCGCTGTCAATGCCGGCGTCACCATCAACGGTCTTCCCATCATCCGGGAAGGATTGCTGCCCTGGGATGAGGACCGCGATCGTCGCCGCAATCTGGACACCTATTACCGTGACAGCGTGATCGGTGGCCCTGGCGCCTTCGTGGTAGTGGTCAAGGACTACAACGGTTTTGCCGAAGCGATCATTTCCAAACTTCTCAAGGAGATAGCGGAACTGTCGCCACCCTGAGCACCTCGATGTCTGGAGCCGCAGGAACCGGCAATGCCGCTGCGTGTTGCACTGCATTAGCCGCAATCACAGCAAGTACCCGGCAATGGATTTTTCAGGAAGGAGACGGATCGCTTTTCTCCTGACCTTCGTTGCCTTTCTGATCCCTGTCTGTGGCTATACCGCGACCGCATCGGTAACATGGATGCGGATGCTGGACCTTGAGAGCTTCCGGTCGGCGTCGGATGTCTGGTCCTATCTGCTGGAGCTTCGTACCGGCATTCCGCCCGCACTCTCAGCACTGGAACTGTTGTGGTGGGTCCAGTTCCGGGACCTGACGCTGTTCACCGATATCCTCTATCCCATTACGATAGCGCTGTCCTTCACACTGGCGCTGACGCTCCAGCCTGCGCGGATGCTCCACCGTATCGCGCTTGCAGCTTTAGGTGTGTTTCTGGCGAATAGGGGGGCGGAAGTTCATGCCGGTAATCCCGCAAACTACGATCCACTCTTCGCGCTGCTGTTTCTCGGCTATTTCCTGCTGATCGGCAACTGGGAACGGAGCCGGCGAACGGCGTGGCTGGCGGTGGCCGGACTCTGTCTGGCACTGATGGAGCTGACGCGGCCGTTCATGATCTTCCTTCTGCCGCTTTTCCTGGTGGTCGAAGGTCATCGTATCGTTCTGCGTGCCCCGCGCCGACCCCTGGCGTTTGCTGCTTTCCTGCTGCCGCTTGTGGTTCTGTCCGGCGGCTGGCACCTGCATCTCTACCTTGCGCACGATCATCAGATCGCTTGGACGAACATCTCCGGCTATAACCTCCAGCGCGCATGGGAGGACTTCGACCCGGAAATCCGCGCCGTCCAGCACCTGGACCAGTTGCCGCGCAATGGTGAACTCTGGGCAAACCTGAATACGACCGAGATCTACCGGATGAGCGAAGACCTGAAGCAGATGATCGTCGGGAAGATCGCCGCCAACCCGGCCGAAGCTGCCGTCCATGTGATGAACCGTCTGGCGACCTTCGTCAGTTCGCCCACGGGGATGTACGGTCACGACCCGCAGGGTTTCGATATCGAAATTTACCGTAAGCTGGTTTCTGCCCTGGTGCTTCTGCTGCCCGTCTATGTCGCCGCATCTGCCGTGGCGCTGCTGCGCCGTCGCCAATGGCCGTGGCTGGACCCGCATTGGTGGCTGGCGGCTTCCACCCTGTCGGTCGCCCTGCTGGTGACACTGGGAGAGCAGGGGGAGGAAGCACGGTTTCTCTTCACGATCATGCCGATGCTGCTGGCCGTCACGGGCTTCGCAATCAGCGAGTCAGCCGCTAAAATCCGCAGGGTCGAAAGCCATGCGGGCTGCGACAAAGGCGCACCAGCCTGCGACTGGTATTAAGAACCAATTGCAAATTGCCGGCGACGTGACTTAATAGCCGCTTGTGACCGCACACCACGAGCAGCGACCGGGACCGATGGATCACTCCTACTTCGACGAACCCAGCCTCGCCCAGCGCCCCTGGACCCTGCGCACCGCCCTCCGGGACCGTGCGGCGGCCTTGCTGGGACGAACGCCGGTCAAATCGTCGCCATCACCCACCCACCGGCACGCCCATATCGATCCAAAGGCTTCACTGGATGCCGCCGGCCCCCAGCGGCGTACCGCCTCGGCATCATCGGAGGCGCTGGCGCTTCAGAACATCCGGCACCGCTATGCCGGGATGACGGCCGTCGACGACGTAAGCCTGAGCATCGCCCATGGTGAGATCCTGTGCCTAGTCGGTCCCAGCGGCTGCGGCAAGTCCACGCTGCTGCGGATCGCCGCCGGCCTGGAAGCGCTTCAGCGCGGCACCGTCAGGATCAACGGACAGGTCGTTGCCGACGATACCGGCTGCATTCCGCCCGAGCGGCGTGGAGTGGGGCTCGTCTTCCAGGACTACGCCTTGTTCCCGCATTTGTCGGTGATCGACAACGTCCGATTCGGCCTGTCCGGCAGACCAGCGGCCCATCAACGCCGCCGGGCGACGGAAACGCTGGAGCAGGTCGGGATGGGCGGCTACGCCGACCATTTCCCCCATGCCCTGTCCGGTGGGCAGCAGCAGCGCGTCGCCCTGGCGAGAGCGCTGGCGCCCGATCCGGCTGTGCTTCTGCTGGACGAGCCGTTTTCCGGACTGGACGCCCGGCTGCGCGAACAGGTTCGGGACGAGACGCTGCATGTGCTGAAGCGGACCGGTGCTGCTACCATGCTGGTCACCCACGACCCGGAAGAAGCGATGTTCCTGGCCGACCGCATCGCCCTTATGCGTTCCGGCAAGCTGGTCCAGCTCGGGAGCCCCGTCGATCTCTACAACCGACCGGCCGACGGCTTCGCAGCCAGCTTCTTCGGAGAGGTCAACCGGATCGACGGGACAGTCCGTCAGGGCGCCGTCGATACGCCGGTCGGCCGCGTCGCGACCGATCTTCCGGAAGGAAGCGCCGCACAGGTCATGATCCGGCCGGAAGCGCTCCACCTGTCGCCCTTGGATGGGTCAGGGACCGGCGCCACCATTCCCAACATTGCCCGAGTCATGGCTTCCCGCCTGCTGGGACGGACCAGTCTGGTCCACCTCTCAATTCCGGACGGGCGAGGCGGCTGCCATCTGCACTCCCGTATGCCGGGGCAGTTCCTCCCCCAGGAGGAATCGCACGTGGCAATTACGCTGGACACCCGTCAAGCCTTTGTATTTCCCGCCAAAGATCCGACATAAAGGGTCCTGAAACTGTCGGGACCGGGGCAGACCTGTGTCTGCTCCCGTAGCGTTGCGGTTGGGTTGGCTTTCTGCCAATATCCCGCCGCAGCGTGCGCCCGTGAGCGGACTTTGGAGATTCTTCAATGAGTATCGGTATTTGGCAGGTCGTCCTTATCCTCATGATCGTCCTGATCATATTCGGAGCCGGTAAGCTGCCCAGGGTGATGGGAGACGTCGCCAAGGGGATCAAAAGCTTCAAATCCGGCATGAAGGACGATGAGGACGAAACCCCGGCGGAGGCGCCCCGCGTCGTTCACACCCATGCGGCGCCGCCTGCGACTCCGACCGCTGCTCATCCGGTTCCGACCGGCTCGACGACGGTGGATCACACCACCACCGTAAAGAAGGACGAGACGGCGAAGACCTGATTCTCGCCGGCGCCGTGCAGATCACCGGCCTGGACAATCCAGGCGGCATCCACCGCAGTCCTTGGATGACCCATAATGCTTGATATTGGCTGGTCCGAAATTGCCGTCATCGTCGTCGTGGCGCTGATCGTCATAGGGCCGAAGGACCTGCCGAAGGTTTTGAAGACCGTCGGTATCTGGGTTCGCAAAGCGCGCATGCTGACCCGCGATTTCCAGAACAGCGTGGACGAGATGATTCGCGAAGCCGACATGGAAGACGTGCGGCGGCAAGCGACGGAGTTGCGGAACATCAACATCGGCCGCGAGGTCGAGAAGACGATCGATCCATCCGGATCGCTGCGCGATGCCTTCGACCCCAACATCACGTCTCGTCCCCGCGCCGACGGTCCTCCATCCGACGACGATGGTGAAGCGGAATCCGACCGGCTGGCCCACGGGGAGGTCAAGGCTTCGGGTCAGCAGACCGGAGATAGGCACGCACCGGTGTCTCAACTGCCGGCTCCTGTCGCCGAGCCGCAGTTGCCGGCGACTTCCACCGACCTGAAGATCCCGGAACCCGCATCGGTACCGGCCGAATCACCTGACAAACGGGCGTTACCATCGTGAGCGACGACGGCCTCGACGACAGCAAGATGCCGCTGCTCGATCACCTGATCGAGTTGCGCACCCGGCTGATGTACTCAATCCTGGCGGTCTTTGCCGCCTTCCTGGTCTGCTACTACTTCAGCCCGCAGATCTACGCCTTCCTGGTCCGTCCGCTTGCCAACCTGCTTGGCAACGAAGGCCGGCGAATGATCTACACCGGCTTGACCGAAGCGTTCTTCACCTACGTCAAGGTGGCGTTCTGGGCCGGCACCTTCCTGTCGTTCCCGATCATCGCCACCCAGCTCTGGATGTTCGTGGCGCCCGGCCTCTACAAGCATGAGCGCAACGCCTTCCTGCCGTTCCTGATCGCTACGCCGATCCTGTTCTTCATGGGCGGCGCGCTGGTCTACTACGCGATCTTCCCGCTGGCCTGGCAGTTCTTCCTTAGCTTCGAACAGTTGACGCCCGGCCCGGAAGGCTTGCCGATCCAGTTCGAAGCCCGCGTCGGCGAGTATCTGTCGCTGGTGATGACGCTGATCTTCGCCTTCGGCATTGCCTTCCAGCTACCGGTGCTGCTGACGCTGCTGATCCGGGCCGGGCTCATTTCGTCCGCCGACTTGGCCGCCAAGCGCAAATACGCACTTGTCGGCATCCTGATCGTCGCCGCCATCCTGACCCCTCCCGACGTGATCAGTCAGGTCGGTCTCGCGATCCCGCTATATTTGCTCTATGAAATCTCGGTTCAGATCGGCCGGCTCATCGAGAAACAGCGGGCCAAGCGTGAGGCGGAGCAGGAAGCCGCCGACCGGGCCGCTGAGTCCAATGGATCACAGGGTGCGGCGGATTAAACACAGCCGGAAACTGCCGGTCCCGCTCCCCTGGACCGGAGACGTGAGGAGCTTTATAAACAACTTCCCGTAACGTCTCCGATCCAGTGGTCCTATGCACGACTTACGCCTGATCCGCGATAATCCCGACGCTTTCGACCGTGGTCTGGCGAGGCGCGGGGTATCGCCCATGGCGCCCGAGATCCTCGAACTCGACACGCGCCGCCGCGCCGCCCAGACGACCTTGCAGGAACTTCAGGCCCGCCGGAACGAGGTGTCCAAGGAGATCGGCAAGGCCAAGCGGGAAGGACGCGACGCCGACGCCCTGATGGCCGAAGTCGCCGGACTGAAGGACCGCATCCAGCAGACCGAGGAAGAGGAGCGGGCCGCCGGCGCCACGCTCGACGCTTATCTCGTCAGCCTGCCCAATCTTCCCGCCGACGACGTTCCGGATGGTCCCGACGAGACCGCCAACGTGGAACTGCGCCGGGTCGGCGAACCTCCCAGGATCAACACCGCGCTGGAGCATTTCGACCTCGGCGAAAAGCTTGGGATGATGGATTTCACGGCGGGGGCCAAGTTGTCGGGCGCCCGGTTCACCGTGCTGCGCGGCAAGCTTGCCCGGCTGGAGCGTGCGCTCGGCCAGTTCATGCTCGACCTGCATGTCGACGAGCACGGTTTTACCGAAGTGATGCCGCCGCTGCTGGTCCGTGACGAAGCGGCCTTCGGCACCGGCCAGTTGCCGAAATTCGCTGAGGACCTGTTCAAGACCAACACCGGCCACTGGCTGATCCCGACCGCCGAAGTGCCGCTGACCAACCTCGTCGCCGACCGTATCCTCGACCTGGAGGACCTGCCTCTCCGCATGACCGCGCTGACGCCGTGCTTCCGGTCGGAAGCGGGGGCTGCCGGCAAGGACACGCGCGGCATGATCCGCCAGCACCAGTTCTGGAAGGTCGAGATGGTCAGCGTGACCGGCCCCGACCAATCCCAGGCCGAGCACGAGCGGATGACCGAGTGTGCCGAGACAGTCCTGAAGCGGCTTGGATTGCCGTTCCGGACCATCGTGCTCTGCACCGGCGACATGGGCTTTTCGGCGCGCAAGACCTACGACATCGAGGTCTGGCTGCCGGGGCAGAACATGTACCGGGAAATTTCCAGCGTCTCGAACTGCGGCGACTTCCAGGCGCGCCGCATGAAGGCGCGGTGCCGTCCGCGTGGCGAAAAGAACACACAGTTCGTCCATACGCTGAACGGCTCCGGCGTTGCCGTCGGACGGTGCCTGATCGCGATCATGGAAAACTTTCAGCAACCTGATGGGTCCATAATCGTGCCGGAGGCCTTGCGGCCTTACATGGGTGGTCTCGATAGGATTTCTCTGGATGCTTAAAGCTCCGCTGGATGTCTCAAAAGCGCGAATCCTGCTGTCGAACGATGATGGAATCCATGCTCCAGGGTTGGAAGTGCTGGAGAAGATCGCGCGGACCTTGTCCGACGACGTTTGGGTGGTGGCGCCGGAAACCGAACAATCCGGAGCAAGTCATTCGCTGACGCTGCACCGGCCGCTGCGGATGCGGCAGATGGGCGAACGGCGCTTCGCGGTGGACGGGACGCCGACCGACTGCGTCCTCCTGGCGATCAACCACATCCTGAAGGACCGCAAGCCCGATCTGGTTCTGTCCGGCGTCAACCACGGCAGCAACCTGGGCGAGGACGTGACCTATTCCGGCACCATCGCCGCCGCGATGGAGGCCACGCTGCTCGGCGTTCCTGCCATCGCCATGAGCCAGCATCTCGATCCCGCCCAGCCGGCCCTTTGGCAGACCGCCCTTCATTGGGGACCGGAAGTGGTCCGCAAGGCGGTCTCCGTCGGGTGGCCGCGCAATGTCCTGATGAACGTCAATTTTCCCAGCGTGGAGCCGGATCAGGCTCAGGGCATCCATATCGTCCGCCACGGACAGCGGAAGGTCGGCGACGACCTGATCGAGCGGACCGACCCGCGCGGCCGATCGTATTTCTGGATCGGCACCCTGCGCGGCGAGGCCGACACGCTGCCGGACACCGATATCGGTGTCGTGATGGACAAGGGGATCGCAGTGACGCCGTTGTTCCTCGACCTGACGCACACTCCGACGCTGGACACCCTGCGGACGGTGTTCGCTTGAGCATCGACGCGCGAAAGATCCGGCTCATCATGCAACTCCGGCGGTCCGGCGTGACCGATACCGCAGTGCTTGCCGTGATAGAACGGCTTCCGCGCGAATTGTTCGTCCCGCGCTCCTTCCTCGATCAGGCGTACGAGGACATGGCGCTTCCGATCGGCTCCGGCCAGACGATCAGCCAGCCGCTTGTGGTCGCCATGATGACCCAGGCGCTGGAACTGCATGACCGCCTCAAGGTGCTGGAAATCGGCACCGGGTCGGGATATCAGGCCGCCGTGCTGTCCAGGCTGGTCCGGCGGGTCTATACGATCGAGCGTCACCGCGCGCTGCTGCATGAAGCGGAAGCCCGCTTCACCCAGCTCGGCTTCCACAACATCACGACGCGGGCGGGAGACGGCACCAAAGGCTGGCCAGAACAGGCGCCCTTCGACCGCATCCTGGTCACCGCCGCCGCCGACGGCGACATCCCGAAGACCTTGACGGACCAGCTTGCCCTTGGCGGCATCATGATCGTTCCCCTGGGGAATGACCGGCGCGACCAGCGTGTTTATCGTGTACGCCGTACCGAAACCGGCCTGCAACGGGAGGAACTGTGGCCCGTGAGATTCGTTCCACTGCTGCCCGAGCCGGTCGCGGTCCCGGTAGCACGAGCCCGCTCGTCATGAAGAAGCGGCCGTCCCTCAACCGGCTGGCGGTGTTGGCCGTGGCCCTGGCAGCGGTATCGTCCTGTACCCGCACCAGTGCTCCCGCGCCGGTTTCCGTCTACAACGAGCAGCCGACGCCGTCAGCGCCGGGAATGATCACCGTCGGGCGCGGCGATACCGTCTACGAACTGGCGAAGCGCTACAACGTTCCGATGCGTGAGGTGATCGAGTTGAATCGCCTGTCGCCTCCCTATGAGTTGGCGGTCGGGCAGCGTCTCAAACTGCCGACGGCGCGGTTCTACACCGTGCAGCGCGGCGACACGATGTACGGCATTTCCCGCATGCATCAGGTCGGCATGAGCGAGTTGGCGCGCGCCAATGGTCTCCAGGAGCCATACGCGATTCGGGTCGGCCAGCAGCTTCAGCTTCCGGGCGGGGGAGCGTCCGCCACCCAGATGGCGGACAACTCAAGGGCGGCGTTGCCGCAGCGTCCGGCATCCGTGCCTGTTGCACCACCCGCCGCCGCGCGACCGACGGTGGTCGCCGCCGCGCGACCGACGGTGGTCGCCGCCGCGCGACCGACGGTCGTCGCCGAGGCATTGCCCGAGGTGCCGCAGCCTTCGACGCCTGCGGCTAATGCTCCACCACGGGATGCCGCTCCGGCAGTGCCCCAGCAAGATCCATCCCTGCCGCCATATCAGCCTCGCCGGGGCTACGGCATGGTGCAGTCCCCAACTCCATCGGTCCCGGCGCAAGCTCCGGTCTATGAACCCGCGCCGGTGCCGGTTCCACAACCTGCTCCGTCCGAGGCCGCGCGTGCGCCATCGGTGCAGCCGTCAGCCGTGCCCGCCGTGCAGCCTCCGGTGCATAGTCAGGTAGCGGCTTTGCCGCCGGGCTTGGTCACGACGCCGCCAGCAGCGGCACCGCTCCCTCATCCCGTTCCCAAGGTTCCGCCGCGCCCAGTCCAGCCGGCACAGGCGCCGCAGGCTGCCCCGGCGCCCGCATCGACACCGGCTCCTGTCGCGGCACCGGTACCGGTTCCCACTCCACCGCCGGTCGCATCTCCTGCTCCGGCGGAAGTGGCGGCCGCCAAGCCGCCCGTGATCGAGACTCCGGAGCCTCGTGGAGGCAGCCGCTTCCAGTGGCCCGTGCGCGGCGCGATCCTGTCCGACTACGGTCCCAAGCCGGGCGGACTGCACAATGACGGCATCAACATCAGCGCCTCGCGCGGCGCATCCGTCGTCGCGGCTGACAACGGCGTCGTGGCTTATGCCGGCAACGAGTTGCGGGGCTTCGGCAATCTGCTGCTAATCCGCCATGCTGATGGCTGGATGACGGCCTATGCCCATCTGGACGACATGCTGGTCGAGCGTGGCGCCAAGGTTTCGCGCGGGCAGAAGATCGGCACCGTCGGCAGCACCGGCAACGTCTCCTCGCCGCAGCTTCACTTCGAGGTCCGCCGGGGCAACCGCGCGATCGACCCGCGCGATCACCTCGGTTCGGAGAAGCGCGTCAGTCGAGACGCTTCCCAAGACGGCCGGCCAAGTCCTGGATGAACTGCCACGCGACGCGGCCCGACCGGCTGCCGCGCGTCATCGACCACTCGATCGCTTCAGCCTTCAACTGCGTCGGCGGGACGTCGAGTCCGAAGCGGACGGCGTAGCCCTCGATCATCGCGAAGAAAGTTTGCTGGTCGCAGTTGTGGAACCCTAGCCACAAGCCGAAGCGGTCCGACAGGGATACCTTTTCCTCGACCGACTCATGGGGATTGATTGCAGTCGAGCGTTCGTTCTCGATCATGTCGCGCGACATCAGGTGCCGCCGGTTCGACGTGGCGTAGAAGACCACATTGTCCGGACGCCCCTCGATCCCGCCGTCGAGCACCGCCTTCAGCGATTTGTAGGCGGCATCGTCATTGTCGAACGACAGGTCGTCGCAGAACAGGACGAAGCGGCGCTTGGTCGCCCGCAGCAGGTTCAGCAACTCCGGCAGCGACGGAATGTCTTCACGGTGGATCTCCACCAGCGCCAGCACGCCCGGCAGCTTCGCCGCAACTTCGGCATGGATCGCCTTGACCAGCGAACTTTTGCCCATGCCGCGAGCGCCCCACAACAGGGCGTTGTTCGCCGGCAGGCCCTCGGCGAATCGCCGGGTATTCTCCAGCAGGGTGTCGCGCTGCTGGACCACGCCCTGGAGCAACGGCAAGTCGACCCGGTTGACGTTCGGCACGGGGATCAGGCGGCTTCCCTCGGCATGCCAGGTGAAGGCGTCGGCCGCTTCGAAGTCCGGAGCCGGAGCCGGCGGCGGCGCCAGACGGTCCAGCGCATCGGCGATTCTGGCGAGCAGGATGGGGAGAGATTGATCGGTATTGTCGGAAGCTGTTTGCACGGACCGGGAACCTGACTACATATGCGGTAGAAGCGGAACCCGGTCACCAGCGTGATCGGGCCGCACGGGCCGCAAACCCTAGCATAGCTCGGGCGCAGCACAAGACGGGCATGGGGCTGCGGTGGACCACCATCCGTTCGTTTGTGCCGGTTTCGATTGCAACACCGGCGCGGGCCGTTATAGTCCCGCGGTCCGCCAAGAACAAAGTGAGAGGAGCACCGGATGTTCGTATCAACGGCCTACGCGCAGGCCGCGGACGGAGCGGGAGGGGCGGCTGGTCTTATGTCGTTTCTGCCGCTTGTCCTGATCTTCGTCGTCTTCTATTTCCTGCTGATTCGTCCGCAGCAAAAGAAGCTCAAAGAACACAAGGGCATGCTCGAGGCATTGCGCCGTGGTGACCGCGTCGTCACCGGCGGCGGCATCATCGGCACGATCGTGAAGATCAACGCCGATGACGAACTTGTGGTCGAGATCGCCGAAGGCGTCCGGGTCCGCGTGCTCCGCTCCACCATCAACTTGGTGCTGGCGAAGACCGAGCCCGCCAAGGGCGGCCGGACGGTGACCACCGCCGACGACAAGGACGCTCCGGCGGCCGACGCCGTGGTCGATCCGGCGCAGGACAATGCCGCCGCTCCGTCACGCGGCATCGGCAAGATGTTCGGCCGTAAGTAGTGGCAGTCGGGCAGGGACGGCCGATCTTCCGGACGTCCCTGCCAGCTCTGATCGAATTCGAAGGCTATCATGGACGTAACGCCGCTGATCCCCGCCGACCGGCAGGTGATCGACTCCTACGGCCCAGGTATCTTCCGGGTCAGTGGAACCCTCTACGAAGGCCCGCTTCTGGTATTTCCCGACCGGACGCAGTCGTGGAAGGCGACCATCTTCACGGAACTGACCCTCCAGAGTTTCGACTTCATCCGTGCCGCCGAACCGGCGGTCGAAATCCTGCTGCTCGGCTCCGGCCCCAAGATGGGCCTGCTGCCCTCGAAGCTTAGGCGCGAACTGCGGGATGCGGGCATCGTGGTCGACGTAATGGCAACAGGCGCCGCGTGCCGGACCTACAACGTCCTGCTGTCGGAAGAGCGCCGCGTCGCCGCGGCGCTGCTCCCCGTCTGACTATTACCAGCTTACTTTCCGGTTCCCCGTTCAGATCCAACTTGCCGCCAGGACCGGGTCCAGCGCTGCATGCTGTTCCGCGCTCAAGGTGAGCTGTCCCGATGGCGGTGCCGAGAAAGCCGCCATCGCGGAGCACAACTGATCGACCTGGCTGGCCATCAGGAGGTCGCCTTCCGCAACTTTGAAGGCATCCACCTGGTTGGCGGAATCAGTGTACCAGCCGTTGAAGTCGATCTCGTCACCGGTCCCGATGATGCTGACGTGCAGATCGTTGCCGACCCTGGCGAACCACAACTGATCGGCGGAGATCCCGGAACCGAAGATGACCCGGTCATTGGTCGATGACGAGTCGCCGTTCAATATCAGGTCCTTACCATCCCCACGACCGAACAGATAGTTGTCGTTGCCGGCGCCGCCGGAGAGCGTATCGTCACCCGTTCCACCGGTGAGATTGTCGTCACCAGCTTCGCCGTGGACCGAGTCGGCTCCGGCGCCGCCGTTCAGGATGTCGTTGCCGGTGCCGCCCCACAGAATATCGTCACCGGCACTGCCCGAAAGTTCATCGGCGCCGTCATCGCCCCACAGGAAATCGTTGCCGTTGCCACCATTCGCGAAGTCGTTGCCGTCGCTTCCGCTCAGCCGGTCGACGCCATTGCCGCCGAAAAGACTGTCGGTTCCGCTCGCGCCGATGAGTGTATCGTCACCCTCTCCGCCATAAAGCGTGTCGTCGTCGGCACCGCCATACAAGAAGTCGTCGCCGTCGTCGCCGTACAGTTGATCGTTGCCGGTGTCGCCCTCGATCACATCGTTCGCGCTGTCGCCATGAACCAAGTCGGCTCCATCGCTGCCGGAAAGCTGGTCGGCGCCCTCGCCACCTGAAATAGTATCGTTACCACCGCTGCCGGAGAGAAAATCGGCACCGGCGCCACCGCTGAGCACGTCAGCGGCGCTGCCGCCAGTCAGGGTATCGTCGCCGGCGTTGCCTGTCAGCGACACGGTCCACGTAGCACTCGAGGCATCCAGCACGTCGGCGCCGGCATCGCCGTAAGCCTCTTCAATATCGCCGGCGCCCAAGTTCAGAGTGGCGCCATTGGTGTCGGCGACGTAGACCTTGTCGTGCCCGGCGCTGCCGCTGACGACGGTATCGGCGCCGTCGATGAATAGCCAATCGTCGCCAGCACCACCGGTCAAGATGTCGGCACCGTCGCCGCCAGTCAGTGATACGCCCCACGTGGCGCCCGAGGCGTCCAGCACGTCGGCGCCGGTATCGCCGTGGGCCTCCTCAATCTCACCGGCGGTGAGGTTCACTGTCGCGCCATTGGCGTCTCTGACGTAGACGCTGTCGCGCCCAGCACCGCCGCTGACGATGGCATCGGCACCGTCGATGAAGAGCCAGTCATCGCCCGCACCACCGATCAGGGTGTCGCTACCCGCACCGCCGGTCAGGGAGTCGCTACCCGCGCTGCCGGTCAGGATGTCGGAGCCGGCAACGCCGTCCAGCACCACACCCCACGTAGCGCTCGAGGCATCCAGCACGTCCGCGCCAGCATCGCCGGTGGCCTCATGGATTCCATTGGCGCCGAGGTTCACGGTGACGCCGCCGGTGTCTCTGACGAAGACTCTGTCATACCCGCCACCGCCGCTGACAACGGCATCAGCGCCGTCGATGTATATCCGGTCGTTGCCCGAGCCGCCGATCAGGGTGTCGGCGCCGCCATTGCCCACCAGCACCACGCCGGAAGTAGCGCTTGAGGCATCCAGCACGTCGGCGCCGGCATCGCCGTAAGCCTCCTCGATCGCGCCGGCGCCGAGGTCCAGGGTTGCGCCGCGGGCGTCGCTGACGAAGACCCTGTCGTACCCGGCGCCGCCGCTGACAACGGCGTCGTCGCTGTCGCTATACATCCAGTCGTCGCCCGCACCGCCGATCAGAGCGTCGGCGCCGTCACCACCGCTGAGATTGTCAGCGCCGGCGCCGCCGGTCAGGACATCGGCGCCGGCGCGGCCCACCAGCCTGACGTTCCAGGTGGCGCCCGAGGCGTCCAGCACGTCCGCGCCGCCGCCGCCGATGGCCTCCTCGATCTCACTGGCGCCGAGGTCCAGGGTCGCGCTGCCGGTGTCGCTGACGATCACCCGGTCGTATCCGGCACCGCCGCTGACGGCCACATCGGCGCTGTCGATGACGAGGGTGTCGTTGCCGGCGCCGCCGGTCAGGACGTCGGCGCCGCCGCAGCCCTCCAGCCTGACGTTCCAGGTGGC
>DASQKT010000731.1:0-12659 GCA_035630415.1 Skermanella sp. | reverse complement strand
TTCGACGAAATCGATGACCGACTGCGCGTAGCGTTCCGGCGCGATGCCGCGCCGGCGGTACTTGGCGCGCTTGACGTACCAATCCTGAAGCAGCGGCTTTATCAGGGCGGCGGTCATCTCGACATCGGCGACCCGGAAGAGACCGGCGCTTGCTCCCTGCTCCAGCGCTTCGGCCAGCAGGCGTTCGGTGGTCAGCTCGCTGGCGACGGCAAGGTCGCGGCCTTCGCGGGGAAATGCCTTCGCTTCCATATAGGCGAAGACGAACCAGGGCTGCATCGTTTCCGTCAGATACAGGTGCGTTTCCAGCAGCCAGCGCAGGCGGGCGGCGGGATCTGCTTCCAGGCCCGGCGGCGGACGCGTCAGCACGTCTTCGACCGCTACGACGACCTGCCCCAGGATCATCATCAGCAGCGTGTCCTTGCTGTCGAAGTAGGCGTAGAGCGCCCCCATGCTGAGGCCGGTGTGCTCTGTCAGGTCGCGGAGGCTCATCGAGTGAAAGCCCTTGGCGTTGGCGAGCGTCAGGGTCGTCTCGACGATGCGGGCAAGATTGGCGATCGCGACGGCGGGTTTCCGGATGCGAATGGTGGCCTGGTGGCGTTCCAGCATGCGGGCGCACAGCGCTTCCATCGACAGGTCGAACCGCTCCTGAAACTCCAGCAAGGTGCTCATTTCGTCTCCATCCGTGTTTAGTTCGACAGGGCCGGCCGATCATAGCCCGTTGTGCGGCGAAGCGCTTTAGTTTATATATCGAGCGCTCGCTCGTTTTTTAACCGCGAAGAAGACGGACTGGGAGGAGGGGCTTTGGGCGTGACGGGAAATTTCAATCTGGATGGCAAAGCGGCGCTGGTGACCGGCGCCTCCAGCGGCCTCGGCCGCCACTTCGCCGGCGTCCTGGCAAAGGCCGGGGCTCGGGTGGCGCTTGCGGCCCGGCGCACCGGCAGCCTTGATGAAGTGCGGACCGCAATCGCCGGGGCAGGCGGTACCGCCGTCGTGGTCGAGCTGGACGTCACCGACGCCGCATCGGTTCGCCGTGCCGTCGCCGAGGCGGCGGATGCCTTGGGCGGCCTTGACATCCTGGTCAACAACGCGGGCGTTACGGCAAGCGCGTCGTTCCTCGACATGGACGAGGATGCCTGGGATAAGGTGGTCGATACCAACCTGAAGGGCTGCTTCCTGGTCGCTCAGGAGACGGCACGCCGGATGCGCGACGGCGGCAAGGGCGGTTCGATCGTCAACATCGCCTCCATCCTGGGAATGCGGGTCGCCGGCCACGTGTCGTCCTATATCGCGTCGAAGGGCGGTCTCGTTACCCTGACCAAGGCGATGGCGCTGGAACTGGCGCGTCATGATAT
Source organism: Skermanella sp. (assembly GCA_035630415.1). Lineage (GTDB taxonomy): Bacteria > Pseudomonadota > Alphaproteobacteria > Azospirillales > Azospirillaceae > Skermanella. The sequence goes on along the minus strand of DASQKT010000731.1, from coordinate 11,307 downwards.
CCGGGTCAACGCGCTGTGCCCTGGCTATCTTGAGACCGAGCTGAACCAGGATTTCTTCGCGTCCGATGCCGGCAAGGCGCTGATCCGGCGCATCCCACAGCGCCGCCTGGGTCGGTTGAACGAGTTGGACGGGCCTTTGCTGCTGCTGTGTTCCGACGCCGGATCGTACATGACCGGTTCGGTGATCGCCGTCGACGGCGGTCATCTCGTGAGTTCGCTTTAACCGTTTGCTTGTAGCCGAGGGGTGCTTCGCGATGGACTTTTCCCTGTCGCCCGAGATCGAGGACTATCGCCAGCGGGTCCGCTCCTTCGTCGAGCGCGAGATCCTGCCGGTGGAGGCTGACCGCGCCAACTGGGACGAGCACGAGAACATCGGCCACGCCGCCTTGGAGCGGTTGCGGGCCAAGGCGAAGTCCGAAGGGCTTTGGTCGCTCCAGATGCCGAAGGAGCGGGGCGGGCAGGGCTTGCCGCTGGTCGGCATGGCGGCCTGCTACGAGGAGATGAACCGGTCGATCTTCGGGCCGGTCTGCTTCAACTCGGCAGCACCCGACGACGGCAACATGATGGTGCTGAACAAGATCGGGACCGATGCTCAGAAGGAGCGCTGGCTTCAGCCCATCATCGACGGCAAGGTCCGCAGCGCCTTCGCGATGACCGAGCCGCATCCCGGCGGCGGGTCCGACCCGTCGATGATGAAGACGGTAGCGGAGCGCAAGGGTGACCGCTGGGTCATCAAGGGCCGCAAGTGGTACATCACGGGCGCCGGAGAGGCCGAGCATTTCATCGTGATCGCCCGGACCTCCGACGATGCGCGCAAGGGCCTGACCGCCTTCCTGTTCTACAAGGACCAGCCGGGCTGGGAGATCGTCCGCCGCATCCCGATCATGGGACCGGAGGAGCACGGCGGTCACTGCGAGCTGATCTTCGACGGTCTGGAGATCCCTGACGAGAACGTCCTGATGAACATTGGCGACGGGCTGAAGGTGACGCAGATCCGGCTGGGACCGGCGCGCCTGACCCACTGCATGCGCTGGACCGGTCTTGCCAAGCGCAGCCTGGAAATCGCCGGCGAATACGTGAAGGAGCGCGACAGCTTCGGGACCAAGCTTGCCGAGCACGAAGGCGTTCAATGGCTTCTCGGCGAAGCGGCGATGCAGATCGAGATCGGCCGGCTGCTGGTGATGAAGGCGGCGAACGAGCTGGACCGGGGCGGCTTCGCCCGCAAGGAGGTCTCGATGGCGAAGGTCCAGGTCGCGGACACGCTGTTCAAGGCGGTCGATACCGCGATCCAGCTTTGCGGAGCACGGGGCTATTCCAAGGACACGGTGCTGGAATGGATCTACCGCTACGCGCGGCAGGCCAAGCTGGTGGACGGTGCGTCGGAGGTCCACAAGATGGTGCTGAGCCGTTCCTACCTGAGCGAGGGCGACCGCTTCTGGAGCTGGTCATGACGGCGGAACCCCGCCTGCTCGATGAGACGCAGCTGCCACGGCTGGAAGCCTGGATCGCTGCGAAGGCTGGCGCCGACCGGGTGTCGGTGGTGGACGAGGGGCCGCTGAGCGGCGGCGCCATCTCCCTCAACCTTGCGGTGACGCTGGAGATCGAGGGCGGCGCGCTGGCAGGGCGCCATGAGGCGGTGCTTCGCACCGGTTCGGCGACCGGCGTTTCGGCCAGCCTGGGCAAGGCGCAGGAGGGCATGGTGCTGCGCGCGGCGTTCGCCGCCGGCGCTCTGGCGCCCGAGCCGCTGTTCATCAGCGACGCCGGGGGTGCCGACGACGCGCTTCTGGGAGCGCCGTTCTATATCATGCGCCGGGCGCGGGGAGTGGCCGCTGGCCGCAAGGTGGTTAAGGCGGATCAGCCGCAGCGGGAACTGGCGCGCGAGATGGGCCGGCAACTGGGATTGATCCACTCGATCAAGCCGGGGACCGCCGGGCTCGACTTCCTGCCGATGCCGGAGCCATCACCGGGATTGCAGTGCGAGCGCGACTACCGGACCTGGATGGGGAGGTTCGCCGGAACGGACCCGGTCCTGGCGTATGGACTGCGCTGGTTGACGCTGCACGCTCCCCCAGCAGGCGAAGTCGTTCTGTGCCACCGCGATTACCGGACCGGCAACTATATGGTCGATCAGGGACGGCTGACCGCCATCATCGACTGGGAGTTCGCCGGCTGGTCAGACCCGATGGAGGACCTGGGGTGGTTCTGCGCCGCATCGTGGCGGTTTGGGCAGGCTGGACGCGAGGCGGGTGGTTTGTCGGACCGCGCCGACTTCTACGCCGGCTATGAAGAGGCAGCGGGCCGCCGGGTCGATCAGGAAGCCGTCGCGTACTGGGAAACGGCGGCCTATCTGCGCTGGGCGGCGGTGGCGATCCAGCAGGGAATGCGCCACACCTCCGGCACGGAACCGTCGATCGAACTGGCACTGACCGGTCGGATGCTGCCGGAAATCGAGCAGGACTTGCTGCGGCATCTGGACTCGTTGGCCGGCCACACTCTTTTCGGGAGGACCGCATGATCAACGACGAACCCGATGCGCGCGGGCTGGTGAGCATAGCGCTCCAGACCTTCCGCGACTCCGTCCTGCCCACCGTACCGGCGGAGCGGCGCTTCGAAGCGCTGATGATCGTCAACGCCCTCGGCATTGCGGAACGCGAACTGGCGGCGAAGCCGGATGCGGCGCTGGAAGCTCGAATCCCGCAGTTGTGCAGCGATATCGATGCCGGAGCTTACGATGCGCCCGAACGACAGGCGGATTTGCGCAGGGTGCTGTGGGAGCTGACGCGGGCGCGGCTCGCCATATCGAACCCGAGACTGCTCAATCCCGTCTAGCCGGGAGCGGCGTAACGCCGCTCCATGGCTTGGTTCAGTGCTTGGAAGGCTCGAACACGGCTTCCTGGCTGGGAGCATCCAGGACAGCGTCGGTCGAACGGTCGAGATCGTCGCTCCCTGCCGTCTGCAAGCGTTCGACCAAAGCGTCCGGAACATCGCCGAAGCGCTTGCGGAGTTGGCGCAGCAGAGTCTCGGCCCGGCCACGGGCTTCTCCCTTGCCGAAGCCTTCGACCACGCCCTTCTCGAAGATGTCGTTGAGGACGGGGTGGTCTTTGATGTCGAACGTAATGTTACCCATGGCTTCCACCTCTTCCACAACAGCCGGAACGGCCCGGCGCAACTGAGCGAGAATGACCAGTCGTGCGGCGGCGTCACGCCGCATACCGGGATCGAGTTCGGCCAAGCGCATCAGGATGCGCCGGATGTTCTGGCGAGTATTGCCGTTTCGGCACAGGATTGCCAACACCATGTCGTCGGGCGACGGGCTGTCCAGCAGGGGCGTCGGGTCGATGTCCGAGATGTGGATCAGTTAACGCTTTAGGCCGACCTACGAGGCGAAAGAACTCCTACAAGTCGATATTCCGGAATCATGTGGCGGGATCAGCCTCGCGGCAACGGGCGGCCCGGTATGGCTTGGGCGCCGTGGCGGGCATCCCATTCGTCCTGGACTTGGGCGAGAATCTGCATCGCCGGCAGGACCGACGGACCCGACACGCGGGGTGGGCGGTTTTCGCGGACGGCGTCCAGGAAGTCCAAGGTGACGCGGGTGCAGTTCTGCTGCTCGGCCTCGATCTCGACCGTGCCTTCCGATGTCTTCAGGGTGCCCGACAAGATGTCGTAGAAGTAGGTGTCCTTGTCGGTCACGATCAGCTTGTCGTAGAAGCGATAGGCCGCGTGGTAGGAGCCGTGGACGAGCAGGGACTGGTCGGCCTCCGTCTCGACCATGACGATGCATTCCATCGGGATGCCGGTCGTGGGGTGCAAGTCGCCCAGGTAGCTCTGGACGCGGCGGACCGGCGTTCCATCGAACAGGTACATGCCGAGATCGACGAAGTGGCAGAAGTGATGCCACAGGATGTTGTCGGTCCAGCTTCGCTGATAGCCCGTCGCCCCGATGTTGATCAGGCGCTTGATGAAGAAGCGGCCGGCGATGTGGCGGATCTTCTCCTCGCCCGAGCGGGTGCGGGCCAGCAGCGCTTCGCGCTCGCGCCGGAAGCGCATGGGATGGGACAGGCCGTATACCTTTCCGCTCCTCTCGCCGGCCTCGACGACGCGGCGGGCGCCGCCGAGGCTCATGGCGATCGGGATCTCGATCAGGGTGTGCTTACCGGCGTTCAGGCACGCGATCGCCTGCTCCTCGTGCAGGTCGCTCGGCGTCGCCAGGATCACGATGTCGATCTCCGGGTCTGCCAGAGCTTCGTCGAGCGATACCGACCATTTGCGGTAGCCGTAGCGCTCGGCGAACTCCCTGGAGCCCTCGGGATTGCGGCCGACGATGGTGTGCAGAACAGCGTCGGTCTGCTTCAGCGCCTCGGTGTGCCAGACGCCCATCATGCCGTAGCCGACCATGCAGACATTCATCGTCATTTTTCCTCAATCCCTCAGTTTCCTGCCCAGTCGATCAGCGCATCGTCGGCATGATGAAGTCGGCGCCGGCGCGGATGCCGGTCGGCCAGCGCGACGTGATCGTCTTCAGCTTGGTGTAGAAGCGGACACCCTCGGGACCATGCATGTGGTGATCGCCGAACAGCGAAGCCTTCCAGCCGCCGAAGCTGTGGAACGCCATCGGTACCGGGATCGGCACGTTGATGCCGACCATGCCGACCTGGATCTGGTGCGCGAACTCGCGCGCCGTGTCGCCGTCGCGGGTGAAGATGGCGGTGCCGTTGCCGTATTCGTGCTCGTTGATCATCCGGGCCGCCGTCTGGTAGTCCGGCGAACGCACGACCGAGAGGACCGGTCCGAAGATCTCCTCCTTATAGATCGTCATGTCGGTGGTGACGTTGTCAAACAGGGTGCCGCCCAGGAAGTAGCCGTCCTCATAGCCCTGCATCTTGAAGCCGCGTCCGTCGATCACGAGCTTGGCGCCCTCGCGCTCGCCCTGGTCGATGTAGCCGCGCACCTTGGCGAGGTGCTGCGCCGTGACCAGCGGACCCATCTCCGCTTCGGGATCGGTGCCCGGACCGATCTTCAGGCCCCGGATCTTCGGCTCCAGCTTCTCGATCAGGGTGTTGGCGGTCTTCTCTCCCACCGGCACCGCGACCGAAACCGCCATGCAGCGCTCGCCGGCAGAGCCGTAGGCGGCGCCCATCAGAGCATCCACCGCCTGATCCATGTCGGCGTCGGGCATGATGACCATGTGGTTCTTGGCGCCGCCCAGTGCCTGGCAGCGCTTGCCGTTGAGGGCGGCGGTCTCATAGATGTAGCGGGCGATCGGGGTCGAGCCGACGAAGCTGACGGCCGAAATGTCGGGGTGGCGCAGGATCGCGTCCACCGCCGTCTTGTCGCCGTGAACGACCGTGAACACGCCGTCCGGCAGCCCCGCTTCCTTCAGAAGCTCCGCCAGGATCAGGGACGTGGACGGGTCGCGCTCGGACGGCTTCAGGATGAAGCAGTTGCCGCAGGCCAGCGCCACGGGGAACATCCACATCGGCACCATGGCCGGGAAGTTGAACGGCGTGATGCCGGCAACGATACCGAGCGGCTGGCGCAGCGAGTGGCTGTCGACGCTGGTCCCGACGTTCTCGGTGATTTCGCCCTTGAGCAGCTGCGGGGCGCCGGTCGCGAACTCGACCACCTCGATCCCGCGCGTCAGTTCGCCGACGGCGTCGGACAGCACCTTGCCGTGTTCGGAGGTGATGCAGGCTGCGATACGTTTCTCGTTCTCTTCAAGCAGGCGCAGGAATCGGTTGAGGATGCGGGCGCGGCGCAGCGGCGTGGTGGCGGCCCATTCCGGCCAAGCCTTCTTGGCGGCGGCCACCGCTTCGGCCATGTCGGCTTCGTTCGCCAGCGGGACGGAGCCGGTCTGCTCGCCGGTCGCCGGGTTGAACACGGGCGCGAACTTGCCGCTCTTGCCGGGGACCAGCTTGCCGCCGATGAAATGCTGAATTTCGGTCGCCATGGATCGATTACCTTAGTTATTGGACGGTGAGGCCGAGTTTTTCGACCGTTGCCCGCAAGTGGGCATAGCCCTTGCGGGCATATGTCAGGGGATGGGCCTTCGCCGGGTCCTGTTCGGCCTCGCAGATGATCCAGCCGCTGTAACCGGCATCGGCAATGGGGCGGAGTGCGGCTTCGAAGTCGATGAAGCCGTCGCCGGGGACCGTGTAGACGCCGTTGATGACGGAATCCAGGAAGCTCCAGCGCTCGGCATGAGCACGTTTCAGAACGTCGGCGCGGACGTCCTTAGTGTGGACATGGTTGATCCGTTTCGCCCATTTCTTCGAAACGGCGGCCGGATCGTCGCCGGCGAAGGTGAAGTGCCCGGTGTCGAAAAGTAGCCCAACGGTGTCGGGCGTGCCGGACAGCAGCCGGTCAACCTCGGCGGCCTTCTCGATCACCGTGCCCATGTGGTGGTGGAAAGCTAGGGCGACGCCCTTGCCAGCCATGTATTCGGACAGCTTGGCGATACGGTCCAGGTAGCCCGGCCATTCGTCCTCTTCCATGACGGGGCGGTCTGCGACCGGCACGGTGCGCCGGCCCTGCACCGTGCCCGACGTCTCGGCGAAGACCATGACCTTGCAGCCGCAGGCGGCCAGCAGGTCCAGATGGGGCTGCATGGCCGTGATCTCTTCCTCGACCGTGCGGGTGAGGAGTTCGGCGCTGTACCAACCGGAGACGAACTCCAGCCCGTATTCTCCCAGCTTGGCCTTGAGGGCATCGGGCTGCTTGGGGAACTTGTTGCCCATTTCGGTCCCGGTGAAACCGGCCTCGCGCGTTTCACGCAGGCAGGTTTCCAGTGGGGTGTCGCCCCCCAGTTCGGGCAGGTCGTCGTTGCTCCAGGCGATGGGATTGGTGCCCAGTTTGACCGTCATTTCAGTCTTCCCGTTTCTTATCGTTGACCGATCAGCCCTGGGCCTGATCGCGGCGGGCCTCGATATAGGATGCGTGGGCGTCGCGGACCTGCCCGCGTTCGGATACTTCGGGAACCGTCACATCCCACCATGCGCCTCCCGCCTCGGTCGTCGGCATCGGGTCGGTGTCGATCACGACGACGTAGCTCCGCTCCGACTGCCGGGCGCGCTGGAGCGCATGTTCCAACTCGGCGATACTGGCGACCTTTTCCGAGATGGCGCCCAGGCTGCGGGCATGACCGGCGAAGTCAATCCAACTTTCATCAACACGGTGATCGACGGTGCGGATCAGGTTGTTGAAACTCTCGCCGCCGCAGGCGCGCTGGAGCCGGTTGATGCAGCCGAAGCCCCTGTTGTCGAGGACACTGACGATCAGCTTCCGCCCGAGCATGACCGAGGTCTGAAGCTCCGAGTTCATCATCATGTAGCTGCCGTCGCCGACCATGACGAAGACTTCGCGGTCGGGATGGGCCATCTTGACGCCGAGCCCGCCGGCGATCTCGTAGCCCATGCAGGAGAAGCCGTATTCCATGTGGTAGCCGTTGGGCAAGCCCGAGCGCCACAGCTTATGCAACTCGCCCGGCAGGCCGCCGGCGGCGCAGACGATGATGTCGCTGGCCTGGGCCGCGCGGTTGACCGCGCCGACCACTTCGGCGTCGGACGGCAGTTGGGCATTGGTCGGCGAGGTCGCTTGATCGACCGCGCCGTTCCATTCCTCGATCAGCGCCGCCGTGCGCTGCTGCCAGACGGACGACGACTTGTAGCTCCAAAGGGCAGCGGTAAGGTCTTCGAGCGTCCGCTTTGCGTCGCCGACCAGCGGTACGGCGCGGTGCTTGCCGGCATCGAAAGCCTGAATGTTGAGCTGGATCAGCGCCGCCTCCCCCGGCACCAATGCTCGAGAGCCAGTCGTGAAGTCCTGAAGCCGGGTGCCGACCGCTAGGATCACGTCTGCCTCGCGCACCAGCGTATTGGAAGCGCTGCTGCCGGTGACGCCGACCGAGCCGACTGCCTGGGGATGGTCCCACGGCATGGAGCTTTTGCCGGCCTGGGTTTCGGCGACCGGAACGGCGTGCTTCGCCGCGAAATCCTGAAGCGTCCGCGTGGCTTCCGAATAGAGCACGCCACCGCCCGCGATGATCAGCGGTCGCTCCGCCTTGCTCAGCAAATCGAGCGCGCGGGAGAATTCCTCCGCATCCGGGGCCGGGCGGCGGATGCGATGGGTCTGAGGGCGGAAGAAGCTTTCCGGATAATCGTATGCTTCCGCCTGGACATCCTGCGCCATGCACAGGGTCGCAGGCCCGCAGTCCACCGGATCGGTCAGGACCTGGATCGCGCGGGGCAGCGAGGTCAGGAGCTGTTCCGGGCGGGTGATCCGATCCCACCAGCGGGAAACGGGGCGGAAGCAGTCGTTGACGCTGACGGTGGCGTCGTTGAAGTCCTCGATCTGCTGGAGCACCGGATCGGGCCTGCGGCTGGCGAAGACGTCGCCCGGCAGCAGCAGCACCGGCAGGCGGTTGACATGGGCGACACCGGCGGCGGTGACCATGTTGGCCGCACCCGGCCCGATCGAGGTCGTGCAAGCCATCATCTGGCGGCGGTTCTTCGCCTTGGCGAAGGCGACCGCCGCCAGCGCCATGCCCTGCTCGTTGTGGGCGCGGAAGGTGGGCAGCGTCTCGCGGGCATGATACAGCGCCTCGCCCAGCCCGGCGACGTTGCCATGGCCGAAGATGCCCCAGCAGCCGGCGAACAGCGGCACGTCGGCGCCGTCGATTTCGGAACGCTGGGCGGCGAGATACCGGACCACCGCCTGGGCGGCGGTCAGACGGATCGTCTTCTCCATCGCGTTTTCCTCCCCCGTTTCTTTTATTTCGGAGTTTCAGCCGTCGAGGCGGACGCTCCGGCCGGTGTTCAGCGATTCCAGGGCGGCGGCGGCGAGGCGCAGGGCTTCGCGGCCCTCGGTGAATCCCGCCAGCGGCTTCTCGCGTTTTTCCACGCAATCGACGAAGTGGTTGATCTCGGCCATGTAAGCTTCGAAGTAGCGCTCGATAAAGAAATTCAACACGGGGTCACGGGCCTGCGTTCCCTCGGCTCCCCAGGCCTCTACCGTCGTCGCCCTCCGGTTATGGGCCTGGAGCATGCCCTTCTCGCCGAAGGCTTCGACCCGCTGGTCGTAGCCGTAGCTGCACCGGCGGCTGTTGTTGATGTGGACCAGCGCTCCGGAGGCTGCCCGCATGACGATCATCGCGGCGTCGATGTCGCCGACATCCTTGATCGCGGGATCGATCAGGTTGCCGCCCATGGCATGGACCTCGACGATGTCGCCGGCCAGATAGCGCGCCATGTCGAAGTCGTGGATCGTCATGTCGCGGAACAGCCCACCGGAGCCCTTGACGTACTGGACTGGCGGCGGCGCCGGGTCGCGGCTGGTGATGACGACCTGCTCCAGCCGGCCCAGTTCGCCGCCCTGGATGCGATCACGCAATGCCTTGAACGAGGGGTCGAAGCGGCGGTTGAAGCCGATCATGACCAGAGGGTCCAGCTTGCCGATTTCGTTCCAGCAGGCCTCGACGCGGGCGATATCCAGGTCGATCGGCTTCTCGCACAGGACGGCTTTGCCGGCCTTTGCGGATCGGGTGATCAGATCGACATGGGTGTCGGTGGAGGACGCGATGAAGACGGCGTCGATCTTCGGATCGTGCAGCGCCTCATCGACCGATCCCAGGACTTTGGCACCGAGTTCCGCCGCCACTTCTTCGGCGGCCTTCGCCACCACGTCGTAGACTCCGAGCAGTTCGGCGCGAGGGTGGGCCTTGATGTTGCGGGCATGCATCCGGCCGATCCGGCCACAGCCCAGTATTGCGAAACTGACCATTTTTCCTCCCCCTGAGGTATTCGTTGAACACATCTTGTATGGTCACTCCCGCCATCGGCGAGAGGGACAAAGGTCAGACCTTATGTCTCTTGCGGCGAGGTCGGGCCGCCCCGCCGAAAGCCGGCTGCATAGTCGGCACAAATCCGCGCTGCCGAATTCGCGTCGGATGTGTTCACTGCTCATCGCTGCGTTTGTTCAAGAGGAACCCATGCCGCCGTCCAGTGAACAGGCGCAATCAGACAAGCGGGGGGATGCGCTCGGCTCGGAGTTGTTCGCGGGTGGAGGCGAAGCCGGCCGGCTCATGAGGTCGATCGACTGGGCCGCGACACCGCTCGGCCCTCCCGAGGACTGGCCGCGCAGTCTCAAGACCTGCGTGCGTATCCTGCTGACCTCGCGGCAGGCGATGTTCGTCTGGTGGGGCGACCACCTGATCAACCTGCACAACGACGCCTACCGGTCGATCCTGGGCGGCAAGCACCCCTGGGCGCTCGGTCAGCCGGCCTCGGCCGTGTGGCGGGAGATCTGGGATCAGGTCGGGCCTCGCGCGGAATCCGCGATGCATCACAACGAGGGCACCTACGACGAGGCCCTGCTTCTGCTGATGGAGCGGAACGGCTATCGGGAGGAAACCTACTATACGTTCTCCTACAGCCCGGTCCCCAACGACGAGGGCGGCACCGGCGGCATCATCTGCGCCAATACCGACGATACCCAGCGCATCGTCGGCGGGCGGCAGCTGATGCTGCTCCAGGAACTGGCGGCCCGTGCGTCGGAAGCCCGGACGATCGAAGCCGCCTGTGCCCGCAGCATGGAAGCACTGGAGACGAACCGCCGCGATCTCCCCTTCGCCATGATCTACATGATCGATCAGGCAACAGGGCTGGCGACGCTGGCGGGAGCTTCGGGCATCGAGCCGGGCCATGATGCCGCTCCGCTGGAGATAGACCTGAACGCGTCTTCATCCGTCTGGCCGGTCGTCCAAACCGTTGCCGGCAATGCCCCCATCGTTCTGCCGGATCTGTCCGGCCGTTTCGGTGATCTGCCGAGCGGAGACTGGGACCAGCCGCCAGTCCAGGCGGTAGCGTTGCCGGTCGCTCCCGCCGGCCAATCGGGACGCGCCGGCGTGCTGGTCGCCGGCCTCAATCCCTGCCGCCTGTACGACGAGGGCTATCAAGGCTTCATGTCGCTGGTGGCGGGGCAGGTCGCGGCCGCCATCGGCAATGCCCAGGCCTATGAGGAGGAGCGCAAGCGGGCCGAGGCGCTGGCGGAAATCGACCGCGCCAAGACGGCCTTCTTCAGCAATGTCAGCCACGAATTCAGAACGCCGCTGACCCTGATGCTGGGGCCGCTGGAAGATCTGGCGGCGATGGAGGGCCTTCCTGAAAAGGGTAGGATCGCCGTCGAAGTGGCCCACCGCAACAGCCTGCGTCTGCTGAAGATGGTCAACATGCTGCTCGACTTCTCCCGGATCGAGGCCGGGCGGGCGCAGGCGGCGTTCGAGCCGACCGATCTGGCGACCCTGACGGTGGACCT
>DASQKT010000730.1:0-7783 GCA_035630415.1 Skermanella sp. | reverse complement strand
CCTTGTACTGCTCCGGCGTGATCTCGTTCCGGGAACGGGTCCATAGGGCCGACGCCTTGTTGAGCGACTTGGCTTCCTCACCCTCGCCGTAGAGGATCGGCAGCGCGATATGATCGCTGTATTTCTGGACGATGCGGCGCAGCCGGCTTTCCTCCAGGAACTCGCCCTCTTCGGCCTTCAGGTGCATCACGACGCGGGTGCCGCGCGGAACGTCGGTAGCTTCGCTGACGGTGAAGTCGCCCCTGCCGTCCGATTCCCAGCGCCAGCCCTGGCTTTCGCCGGCCTTGCGGGTCAGCACCACGACCTTGTCCGACACCATGAAGGCTGAATAGAAGCCGACGCCGAACTGGCCGATCAGCCCGACGTCCTTCTTGGCGTCGCCGGTCAGCTTGTTCATGAAGGCGGCGGTGCCGGAGCGCGCTATGGTGCCTAAGTTCTCGATCAGGTCTTCGCGGTTCATGCCGACGCCGTTGTCGGCGACCGTCAGGGTCTTCGCTTCGGCATCGGTCGTCAGGCGGATCTTGAGATCTGGATCTTCCGCCGAAAGTTCGGGTTGGGTCAGGGCCGCATAGCGCAGGCGGTCACAGGCATCTGAGGCGTTCGAGATCAGCTCGCGCAGGAACACTTCCTTTTCGCTATAGAGCGAGTGCGCAACGATATCGAGCAGGCGGCTGACTTCGGCCTGGAAACTAAGCCGTTCCTCGGACATTGCTGTTTCACCTTCGGTATAAGTTTATCGTCGAAATCGGGTTGGGTGCGTAAGCTGTGCCAGATATGTGAAATGCCGCGAAAAGCTGCAAGCCCAATCCTGAGATGTCGCGAATTTGAGCGAAAGACGGGAGGCGGCAAGCATCATTTGCGTTTGACGGGGGCTTTGCCGGTGCCTTGAAGGCCCATCAGTGCGCTCATATCGGCACCATTGAGCGTCACCTTGCCGTCCGGTGAAAAGCGCAGGTCGTAGATCCGCACATCCCTGCCAGCCTCGTCCTTGCCGATCTGCCCAAGCATCTGGACCATGCTGGCCATGGCCAGCGCCTGCTGCACTTCCGCCGTCGGCTTTTCGGCACCCAGCGTCTTGATGGCATCCTCAAAGCCCCGTATGACGGCACGCGCCTCTCCAGTCGAGGAAAACGGAGCCTTCGCGTCCAGAACCGCATGCCCTTCCAGAGAACTCTCGACGTTCTGCGACAGAAAGCGAAACTTGCTGACTTCGAAGCGGCTGCCCGCCTTTGCCAGAAGGTCGAAAACCTTTGCTCCGGCTTGCTCGTCGGCCACACGCTTGCCCGACTTCTGCACTGTATTCACGTAATCTATCAGGGCTCGCCATAAGCCATCGTTGGGCAAGCCGGTGACTTGCAGGAACGCATCGACTTCCCTGGGCATCAACTCCCCTATGGACGGATCGGGCGTGAGCGAGAACCCGGCGTGATGGTAGCCCAGTCCGATGCGGCTCTTGCCGTCCCTCAGACCGCTCACGCTCAGGCTGGCGCCGAGATCGGCTATGGCGACATCCGTCCCGCTATCCGGATCGTGCGCCGTGATGCCATCGGCCTTCAAATCGATGCTCAACCCGCCGAGAAGATCGTAAAGCAACCGGAGCTGCCGCTTGATTTCAGCGGCAGACTCGGCCGAATCGATATCCGTCGACTCCAAGGTGCCGAACTCGCGGCTGAGCCTGCCCTGTTGCGCGAGGTCGATGCTTTCCACAGCAGACGACAGATCCAGCCGATCGATCTTGAGTAATGAGACGCCTCCTGGCCCCATCAGCATCAGTTTTCCAAGACTGAGGTTGCTTGGCCCACTGAACCGACCGGGAGAATTTTGCTCCAGGTTCTGCTGCACGATCAACGAGTCGAGATCGATCCTGGCAGAGTCATCGGGACTTCTTACCGCCAATGACCGGAAATCCGCATCGACCGACAGGAAGTTTTCAACCGCCGCCGACCAGACGCCCTCGAAACGTTGGGCGCCGATGGTCAGATCGGCCATATGGCTGTCATCTTCGTCGAACATCGGGATATCAGCGGGAAGCAGTGCGGCGACCTTGTAGGCGCCATCGGCCATGGGTTCCACGTCCAGCCGGATCGTCCCGATCTCGATTCGAGCGCCGCTCTCGTCCTGGACCGACGAAGGCGGCAGATGGACCACGTAGTGCTCGCCCTCCGCTTCGACTTTCACCGGACCGTACCACTCCACCTCGGCGTCTTCGTCGTCTTCCGGCGTGAACCACTCGGTCATGCGAAGTTCGATGGCCTGAGCCATCTCGGCCGCCTGCTCCGGCGTCGCCATGACGGCATGCCCCGTGGAAGACCCTGCCGTTGCCAATGCCAGAGTCAGGGCGAGAGAGGCGACGGCGGCGCGTAGCGTATTGGCAGGCATGATCGCTCCAGGACTTTCCGGTATTGATTTAGCGAGAATTGTAGATACCCCATACCTGCCCGAGCGGTCCATCCGGTAGAATATTTGCGGTGGAAGACATCATCACCGCTCTTGCAATGCGACATCCGAAGCCCAATGCTCTCCCCATGAGCGCAGTATCCTCTGGCGTGGCCTCTCAGCACCAGGGGCGGGTCACCGCCGTTCTTGGGCCGACGAATACCGGGAAGACCTATCTCGCCATAGAGCGGATGCTGGGACACCGGTCGGGTATGATCGGCTTTCCGCTGCGCCTGCTGGCGCGCGAGAACTACGACAAGATCGTCAAGGCCAAGGGCCGCCACGCCGTGGCGCTGGTCACCGGCGAGGAGAAGATCATTCCTCCCCGAGCCGTCTATTTCGTCTGCACCGTCGAATCGATGCCGCTGGACCGGCCGGTCGCTTTCCTGGGGGTGGACGAGATCCAGCTCGCCGCCGATCCGGAGCGCGGCCACATCTTCACCGAGCGGCTGCTCCATGCGCGTGGCATGGACGAGACCATGTTCCTGGGCGCCGACACCATCAAGCCGCTGATCCAGCGGCTGGTGCCGCGATGCGAGTTCATCAGCCGGCCGCGCTTCTCGTCGCTGACCTATGCCGGGCACAAGAAGCTGACGCGGCTGCCGCCCCGCTCCGCCGTCGTCGCGTTCTCGGCGACCGATGTCTACACGATGGCGGAGCTGATCCGGCGCCAGCGCGGCGGGACCGCCGTGGTGCTGGGAGCCCTGAGCCCGCGCACCCGCAATGCCCAGGTGGCGCTGTATCAGGCGGGCGAGGTCGATTACCTGGTGGCGACCGACGCCATCGGCATGGGGCTGAACATGGATGTGGACCATGTCGCCTTCGCCAAGCTCAACAAGTTCGACGGCCATGCGCCGCGGCGGCTGCGCCCCAACGAGATCGCCCAGATAGCCGGCCGCGCCGGCCGTCACATGACCGACGGGACCTTCGGCACCACCGGCGACCTCAATGGACTGGACGCCGAAACCATCGACGCGGTCGAGAACCACAAGTTCGAGACGCTGAAGTCGATCATGTGGCGAAACACCGCACTTCGGTTCGACAGTCCCGGCCTGCTGCTCAAGACTCTGGAGGAACGGCCGAACCGGCCGGAGCTGATGCGGGTGCGCGACGCCGACGATCACCTATCGCTGATCGCCTTGTCACGCGACGCCGAGATCGCGAGGCTGGCGACCAACCGTCAGGCGGTCCGCCTGCTGTGGGAGGTCTGTCAGATCCCGGACTTCCGCAAGGTGCTGTCCGACGCCCATACCAGGCTGCTGTCTCAGATCTACCGCCACCTGATGACGCCCGAAGCCCGCCTGCCAGAGGAGTGGGTGGCGAAGCAGGTGGCGAGGATGGACAAAACGGAGGGCGATATCGACACGCTGGTGTCGCGGATCGCCCATATCCGCACCTGGACGTATATCTCGCACCGGCCCGACTGGCTGACCGACCCGGCCCACTGGCAGGAGCGCGCCCGCGCGATCGAGGACAAGCTGTCCGACGCCCTGCACGAGCGGCTGACGCAGCGATTCGTCGACCGCCGCTCCGCCGTGCTGGCGCGCACGCTGGCGGGCGGCGGCGAGTTGCTGGCTGCCGTGACCGCCGCCGGCGAGGTGCTGGTGGAGGGTCACCATGTCGGCCGGCTGGAAGGCTTCCACTTCACGCTCGATCCCGAGGTGCGGGAAGACGACGTGCGCGCCTTCATGAGCGCCGCGCGCCGTGCCCTGAAGGACGAGATCGGGCGGCGGGTGCGGCTGCTGGAGCAGGCGGCCGACGAGACGATTGAGTTGCGCCCGGATGGCGTGCTGAGCTGGCAAGGCCATCCTGTCGCCCGACTGGGTGCAGGACCGTCGATCCTGACGCCGTCGGTGGTGCCGTTGCACGACGACCTGTTCGAGTCGGGCCAGCGCGACAAGGTGAGGGCAAGGCTTTCCCGCTGGGTCGAAGCCTTCATCAAGGACAGGCTGGCGCCGCTGTTCCGCCTGCGCGACGCCGAGTTGTCGGGACCGGCGCGCGGTCTTGCCTTCCAGTTGTCGGAATCGCTGGGCAGCCTGTCCCGGCCGGGCCTGGAATCGCTGATCGGCGGTCTCAGCAAGGCCGACCGGCACGCGCTGGCGAAATTGGGCGTCCGGCTGGCGACCAGTCAGGTCTTCATGCCGGCCCTGATCAAGCCGCGCGCGGTCGAAGCACGGGGGCTGCTGTGGGCCGTCCTGCACGGTGGGCACGCCGCGATGCCGCTGCCGCCGCCGACTCCACCGGCCGGTCGGGTATCGGTGGCGACCGATGCCGTGCCCACGGACTTCTGGGAAGCGGTCGGCTATCCGCCGATGGGTCCTCGTGCCCTTCGGGCCGATATCCTGGAAAGGCTGGAACGGGAGCTATACAAGCGCACGACCGAGGGTCCGCTGACGGCGGCGCCGGATCTGGCGCAGATGATCGGTAGCACGGCCGAGGACCTGGAAGGCGTATTGGCTTCCATGGGATACCGCCGCCGCGAGGGCGAAGGCGGAGCAGTGACTTGGCAGCGCGGGCGTCCGTCCCGGCGTGGCGGCGACAGGAACAGGGGAAAGGGTGAGAAGCCGGCGGCGAAACCCAGGCCAGATTCGCCTTTCGCCAAGCTCAAGCAGATAGAATTCATCCGATGACGGACGACGACGACAACGATGACGACCTGAAGGGGGCGAGTGCGGACGCCGGGTCCGGCCGGCTGAGGCTGGACAAGTGGCTGTGGTACGCGCGCTTCTTCAAGACCCGCAGCCTTGCCGCCAAGCTCTGCGCCGCCGGAGCTGTCCGGATCGGCGGCGCTCCCGTCACCAAGGCGCATCATTCCGTCAAGCCGGGCGACGTCCTGACCTTCGCCCAGGGACGGCATATCCGGGTCATCAAGATCGTAGCGCTCGGTGTCCGGCGCGGCCCCGCCCCCGAGGCGCAGGCGCTCTACGAGGACCTGTCGCCGCCGGCGCCGGAAACGGCGATGCCGCGCGCGGCGGAGCGTCCATCCGGGACCGGACGCCCGACCAAGGCGGAGCGGCGGGCTACGGAAAAACTGCGGGAAGAGTTCTGAAGCCGTTTCAGGGGCGGAACAATAACGGCAGGGCGCGGTTTTCGAGGCGCCATGCTTGAACTCCTCACAGATCCTCAGACCTGGGCGAGCCTTTTGACGCTGACGGCGCTCGAAATCGTGCTCGGCATCGACAACATCATCTTCATTTCGATCATGGCGGCCCGCCTGCCGCCGGAGCGTCAGGCGCGCGCACGGCAGGTCGGACTGGCCCTGGCCCTGATCACCCGTCTCGGCCTGCTGGCGTCGATCGCGTGGATTTCGACGCTGACCAACCCGCTCTTCACGGTCGCGGAATTCGACATATCGATCCGCGACCTCGTCCTGATCGTCGGCGGGCTATTCCTGCTGGGCAAGGGAACGACGGAAATCCACCAGAGCCTGGAGGGCGAGGAAGAGGGGGAAGGCGGCACCGGCGGTACCGCCAGCTTCGCGTCAGTGGTGGTTCAGATCATGCTGCTCGACATCGTGTTCTCGCTCGACTCGGTCATAACCGCCGTCGGCATGGCGCAGGCGCTGGAAGTCATGATGGCGGCCGTCGTGATCGCGGTCGGCGTGATGCTGTTCGCATCGGGACCGGTCAGCAACTTCGTCAACGGTCATCCGACCGTTAAGATGCTGGCGCTCAGCTTCCTGCTGCTGGTAGGCGTGGCGCTGGTGGCCGATGGGCTGCACTTCCACATCCCCAAGGGCTACCTGTACTTCGCCATCGCCTTCTCGGTGCTGGTCGAAGCGCTGAACCTGCTGGCAAGCCGGCGGCGCAAGAGGAAGGTGGGCGGGCTGTCGGCCTTCCGGCGGCGGGCGATCGCCTCAGCCGCGCCGGAACACGACCGATAGGTTGTTGGCGGGCATCTCGATCACCTCGGCCAGCGTCAGTCCCGCCTGGGCTGCGGCATCGCTCACCTCGTCCAGGTCGCGGACGCCCCATTCCGGGTTCTGTGCCCGCAAGGATTGGTCGAAGTCCTCGTTGCTGGAGGCGGTATGGCGGCGATTCCGCAGATAAGGGCCATACAGATAGAGCGGTGCTGCCGTCGGCAGCGTCCGCGCGGCGCCCGCCAGCAGGCCGAGGGTGGAAGCCCAGGGCGAGATGTGGATCATGTTGATGCAGACAATGGCGTCGGCGTGGGTCACCGGCCACGCGCGCGCGGCGGCGTTGAGGTCTGCCGGCGCCGTAACGTTGGTGACACCGGTCTCCGCGATCCAGGCACGGATGCTGGCCCGGTTGTCCGGATCGGGATCGGTCGGATGCCACATCAGGTCCGGCAGCGCCTCGGCGAAGAAGACGGCATGCTCGCCGCTGCCACTGGCAATCTCCAGCACCGTGCCGGCAGCCGGCAGCACCTGGCGGAGGACGTCCAGGATGGGTCCCCGGTTGCGGAGGGTCGCCGGGGCGTAACGGCGTGGGTCGGGGCCGGCTGCAATCATCATGGCCGAAAAGCTAGTGTTTCCCGCGCCGAAGGGCAAGCAGGACTCTCGGGGGTTCGCTAACGGCTTATGAGCAACCATGTTCAGGTCAGGGAAATTTATCTACAGACCCACACGAGCACGGGATTTACGACATGCTGGCGCGACTGAAGGCCCTGTTTATGGATGACGATGTGCAGAGGGCGGGACGGCGCTCGCACGACGAGGTGCAGTTGGCCGCCGCTACCCTGCTGGTCGAAGCGGCCCGCATGGACGACACGATCGGACCGAGGGAGCGGGCGCGTATCCGGACCATGCTGGAGCAGCGCTTCTCGCTGACCGATCCGGAAGCGGATTCGCTGCTGGCCGCCGCCGAGACGGAAACGGAAGGTCCGGCGCAGTGGCACCGGTTCACCTCCACCCTGAAGGACCGTTTTTCGGAGGAAGAGCGCATTCAGATGATTGAAATGCTCTGGGAAGTGGTCTACGCCGATGGCGAACTTCATGATTTGGAAGCGAGCCTCTTGCGCAGGGTGGGTGGTCTGCTCTACGTCTCCGACCGCGACCGTGGAGCGGCCCGGATGCGTGTGCTCGACCGGCTGGGCATCGCCGACCCGACCACCGAGGCGCCCTGACGGCTAGCTGACTGGCCGGCTGACTAACCGGCTGGCTGACCCGATCGCAACCGGCCGGGCGGATCAACGATCGATGAAGAGAGCCATGTGGGCCGGGACACCGGAGATGGTCCGGGCCTTATGTATGAGGAAAAGGGAAAGCGAGCATGCCCTACGTCGTCACCGAAAACTGCATCAAGTGCAAATATACCGACTGCGTCGAGGTGTGCCCCGTCGACTGCTTCTACGAGGGGGATAACATGCTTGTGATCCAGCCCGACGA
>DASQKT010000729.1:0-5326 GCA_035630415.1 Skermanella sp. | reverse complement strand
ACGAGTTCACCGCCGAGAAGGTCATGCAGATGGACGTGGACCTCGACGGCGGCGGCTTCACCAAGCGCGAAACCTACCGCGAGCATGTCGAGGCCGAACGGGCGCTGCGCCATGAGTCGAAGGCCGCCGCCATCGCCGATGTCGCCCACATGGCCGGCGAGAAGCCGATCCTGATCGCCGTCGCCACCAAGGGCGGCGAGCGCATCAACGAGCATTTCGGCCACGCCAAGGAATTCCAGATCTACGAAGTCAACGCCAAGGGCGCCAAGTTCGTCGGTCACCGCCGGGTCGATCTGTACTGCGAAGGCGGTTCGGGCGACGAGGACGGCCTGGGCACGATCATCCAGGCGATCAACGACTGCGTCGCGGTGTTCGTCGCCAAGATCGGCGGCTGCCCCAAGAAGTCGCTGGAAGAAGCCGGGATCGATCCGGTGGACCGCTTCGCCTTCGAATACATCGAGGAATCGGCCCTGGCCTACTTTGCCGATTACGCCGCGCAACTGAGTTCCGGTTCGATCGTCGAGAAGATCGGCGCCGACGCGGTGATCCGGCAGGGCGCCTATACCGCCAAGCGAGCCTGAACCCGGTTGGCGGAATCATGCCGGCGGAATCATAAGGCCATATCCTGCGGTAATTCACCACCTTGGCGGGATCGCCGGGTCGGGTAAAAGTCGGATCAATACAACAAGCGATGCCGGTTTCGAGGCCGGCGATAACAGGAGAAGACCATGGCTCTCAAGATCGTCAAGAACGACTGCACTGTTTGCGGCGCCTGCGAAGCGGAATGCCCCAACGAAGCGATCAGCTTCAAGAAGGGCACCTATGTCATCGACCCCGCCCTGTGCACCGAATGCGAAGGCAAGTTCGACGCCCCGCAGTGCGCTGCGGTTTGCCCGGCCGATTGCTGCGTCGCGGCCTGATCTGTCGGTATCGATGTCTCCATCCGCCATGTCTCACTAGCTCGGGCATGGCGGCTTGGAGAAGGTGATCTGAACAATCGGACCGGACCGCGACGGGAGTCTTCGAGATTGACGCTGCCCGACATGACGCCCAAGGACCAGATGATGCTTGAGCGGACACCGTCCGGTCGCGCGCCGTCGCCTGGGCACGAGTCGGCGGTCCTGAATTCCGATATCCGGGACTCCGATATCGAAGACGACTGGCTGTCGCGGCGCTACTATGGCGGCGACCTGCCCGCCGAAGCCGAGCGGCAGCTTCATCTGGCCGGCAGGCACTACTGCGACGACGCCCTGGCCGAAGCCCATCTGGCGAAGGCGGCGGAGGCCGCTCCGGGGCACCGGGCGGTCGATCTCGGCCATTACAAGTATTTCCTCTATAAGGCGCGCCTGCCGCAGGCGCTGACCTGCGCTTACCGGATGCTGGAGCACGCCAGCGCCGGCCTGGGCCTGAACCATTCCGACTGGCGTCAGGTAACGCGCGGGCATGCCGATTTCGATTCGCTCGACCCGGCGCCGCGCTTCTTCCTCTTTACCGTCAAGGCGCTGGGCTACCTGCATGTGCGCCTCGGACGCCATGCCGAAGGGCGGGTCATCCTGGAAAAGGTGCTCGAACTCGACACGGCGGACAAGATCGGCGTCCGGCCCATTCTGGCGGTGCTCGACCGGCGGGAGCGGGACGGGGAGGATGACGAATCATGACGAATGCTGACATGGACGAGGCCCTGGACTGGCTCGGCCGGCCGGTCGACTGCAAGGCCTGCCGCTACGCCGACCGCCTTGCCGAAGGCAAGTGCCAGCCCCTGAAAGCCTGCGTCCACGACCGCTACGCCAAGCGCGTCCAGCGTTTCTTTCAGTGGAACGAGGATCTGGCGGTCGAAAACCTCGACCATCCCTATTTCGAGGTCCGTGCCATCGCGGTGCGCCACGCGCCCTTGTTCCACTTGCCGCGCCTGATGGAGGACATTGATGAGACGGTCCGCAGCAGCGTCGCCCGCCGTCTGCCCCGCCGGCTCCTGCTCAAGATGCGGAACGACCACGACCGGGAAGTCCGGATCTCGGTCGCCTCCCGGCTGGAGGATGGCGATCTGGCGCCGATGATGCGCGATGCCGACTATTCGGTCCGGCTGCGGGTCGCCCGCCGGGTGCCGGAAGGCATGCTGCCGGCCATGATGCGCGACGAGGACCCGGAGGTCCGGCTGGAAGTGGCGCGGCGGATCGGGCTCGACTGGCTCGCCAGCATGGCCTGGGACGACAGCCAGCGGGTGCGGCTGCATGTCGCGCAACGGCTCTGTCCGGAAAAGCTGATCGCGATGGTCAACGACAGCGACTGGTGCGTCCGCTACGTCGTCGCCAGCCGGATCGCGATGGAATACCTCGACCCCCTGACCGAGGACCCGGTGGACGAGGTGCGCGAGATAGCGCTCCGCCGCCGCGCCGGACTGCTCGTCCAGGACGATTTGACGTGAACGCGCTCCCTTCATCTATCCCGGCACCCTTCGCCGTTACCGGAGAGTCTCGCCTTGGCCAACCGTAATCCCCACGATTCGAACGAGCTGCTGGAACCGCCGGTCTACGAGGTCGGGCAGAAGGTCCGCAGTCTTCAGAACGTCCGCAACGACGGGACATATCCGGGACCGGCGGTCGGTGAAGTGCTGATCCCGGAAGGAGCGGTCGGCTACGTCATCAGCATCGGGTCCTACCTTCAGATGTATCACATCTACAGCGTCGATTTCTTCGAGCAGCGCCGCGTGATCGGCATGCGCGCGAAGGAGCTGGAGATGGTCGATGCCCATGCCAACGCGCCTCAGAACCCTTCCTCAACCAATCCTCGCCCCACCAAACCTCACGGAGCGCAGTCATGACCGATCAGAAGACCGCAGACATCGTCGTTCCAGGTACCGTCGTTCCGGATGAGGCTTCGGAAATCGTTGTCGCGGGGTCGGGGAAACCCGGCGGCTTCATCCCTCCGCGTGAGCCGAAATACGAGTGGGGCATCGCGGTCAGGACTGTGACCGACCTGCTGAACGACGGCAGCCATCCGGAAAGCCCGGAAGGCAGCCTGCTGATCCTCAAGGATGCGACCGGCGAGATCGTCCGCGTCGGCTACGCCCCGGAAGCCAACAACACCCCGGTCTATCTGGTCGAATTCCCCGGCGGCAAGCTGGTCGGCTGCCTGGAGGAGGAGATCGCTCCGGTCCTGGGCGTCCGCAGCGCCGCTCCCGGCCGGATGTAGTTAATCGCTTCCGTTCCTGATCGCTTCCGTTCCCTGGCCGTGTGTGCGTAGAGACCGTCCGATGCGAGGTGTGCCATGATTTATCTGGACAACAACGCGACGACCCGACCGGCTCCGGAGGTCGTGGCCGCCATGCTGCCCTACCTGGGCGATCTCTACGCCAACCCGTCCAGCGCCCATGGCGCCGGCATGGCGGCAAAGCAGGCAATCGGGCAGGCGCGCGGCAGCGTTGCCACCCTGATCGGCGCCAAGCCGGCTGAAATCACCTTCACCGCCAGCGCAACCGAGGCCAATCATCTCGCCATCCTCGGCACCCTGCGCGCCCGGCCGGAACGCCGCCATGTCGTCACGACGGCGGTCGAGCACCCCTCCAGCCTGGCGCTCTTCCAGGAACTCGTCAGCCAGGGCTATCAAGTCACGGTCCTGCCGGTCGATGGCGAGGGCCGCATCCGGCGCCACGATCTGGCCTCGGTGGTGTCCAGCGACACGGCGCTGGTTTCCGTCATGTGGGCCAACAATGTATAGTCAGATAAGCCTTTGACAAGTAACGAGGTTTTTGGTTAACGCCTGAAAACTCAACAATACCCAGCCCTTGCAAACCCGCACAAATACTGGTTTTCTCAGGGCGCGAATGCACAGTGAAAACCCAGTGGGAAAACGAACGATGCCGCGCGTCAGGGAAACGGAGTACATTGATGTAATCAGGTTGGAGCAGGATGACGGCTCGGTGCACGAAGCTGTCATCTTCCTGCGCGATCCGGTCTGGTACACGCGCATCACCTATGATTCGGGGAAGACCTATCACAGGATCAGCACGAAGAAGCGCGACCCTGACGCCGCGCGCAAGGTCGCCCTGGCTCAATTCTACGAAGGACGAGGAATAGCGCGCCTCGGCCTGAAGATCACAAAGGCAACAATCGCCAGCCTCGCAGAGGACATGCTGAAGGAGAAAGAGCGTCGCGTCGCGGCGACCAACCGAGGAGCCTATGTGCTGCGCACCTATCGGGCCAAGGTTCCGCGCCTGAATGAATTCTTCGGCAAGCTTCAGGCGCAGCAGGTCACCTCTAAACTATGGGACGAGTACGTGCTGTTGCGGCTGACAACCGGCAAGCCGAAACTCGCGGAAATTCACCGGCATGGCCTACCGCGCAAAATCAGCCGGGGCACCTTGGAGCAGGAGCGCGACGTGCTGCGTGCAATCCTCCGGCTGGCGGTCGAGCGCAAGCTGATTTCGGCGCTCCCAACCATGGAATTGCCTCGCCTCGGAGCGCGCAAGAAGATGGTCAGCCGGGCCAGTTTCAGCGACTCGGAGATCGAAGTGATGGTCAACAGAATCAATAGGCAGATCAACGATGCGCGCAACGAGGAGATCGCCTGGAACAACCGGATGTTGCTGTGTTACGTTATGATCTTGCTGACGACGGGACTTAGGACCAACGATATCAAGCTGTTGCGCTGGCGGGACGTGTCTGAGCTTACGCGAACGGATGGCAGGATCGTGCTCCGCCTCGCCTGCCGGGGGAAGGGCATGGAACGCGAGGCTGTGTCCCAGCCCGAAGCAACCGACTGGGTCCATGAACTGCGCCGAATAGCCCGTGCGGTCTGTCCTGACGATCTGCTCTTCACCGGCCCTTCGGGCAAGGCTTACAATTTCACGGTGGCCTTTCGTAAGTTGCTGGTCGCCACCAAGCTGCGCACGGACGCCAATGGCAGGGCGCGTTCAGCCTATAGCCTGCGCCACAGCTTCGCCATGGCCCGCATCATGGAGCCATCCTTGAACCTCACTGACTTGGCTGAAAACATGGGTACTTCGGTCGAGATGATGGCTACCCATTATTTGAGCCATATCAATGTAATCTCCAGGGTAGACACAATCACGGCGACTATCCGGCCGAGTCAACATGCCTACCTGATGAAGCCGGAGACACACCGGCACGCAGGTCAGGCAGCGCAGGAGGTTAAGCGGGCTGTGAAGCTACCGAAAGGGAGATGACCCTTGGAGCAGCCGAAGGCCACCAGCACGTGCCGTAAGAGGGCCTAACCTCGTCAGAGTAGAGACGCACAGGCGTAAGAAGGTTGAAGGACCAATGCAATCCAGGCGACGGTGTCCTCCGCGCACGCCGCGCTTACTTTG
>DASQKT010000728.1:0-5686 GCA_035630415.1 Skermanella sp. | reverse complement strand
TCGACCACCATCACCCGATGGGGGTCGTCCACACCCGCCGCCTTGACGGCGGCTTTGCCCGGAATTTCGCTCATGCTCCTCCGGGCCTCAGATCAAGCCGATCTGGGCGAATTTGGTCTGGATGATATCGCTGTCGAAGGGCTTCATGATGTACTCGTTGGCCCCGGCGCTCAGCGCTTCCTGAATATGTGCCAGATCGTTCTCGGTCGTGCAGAAGACCACCTTCGGCTCATCGCCGCCGGACATCTTGCGCAAACGCCGGAGGAAATCGATCCCGTTCATGACCGGCATGTTCCAATCCAGCAGGATCGCGTTCGGCATTTCGCGCGCGCAGGCTTCCATCGCCTGTTTGCCATCCTCTGCCTCGGAACAGGCGAAGTGCAGCTCCTCCAGGATCTTCCGCGCTACCTTGCGGACAACGCGGCTGTCATCGACGACAAGACAGGATTTCATACGAGACCTCGGCTAGGGCGCAACTGCTGGGGCGCGGGTGCTTGGGTACCGCGCCGTCCCCGGAACCGGGTTCCAGGGACGGCGCGGCGGGCCAAACCTACACGGCCTCCAGATTGGCGAAATTCAACAGCCGGGACACGTCCAGCACCACCAGCAGCGTCCCGTTCAGGCGGTAGATGCCGGTCGAAAGCTCGCGCCACCGGACATCCAGGGTTGACGGGTTGCGCTCGAAATCGTCCGACGACAGGCTCAGCACCTCGCCGACGCCATCGACCATCAGGCTGTAAAGCTCGCCCCGGAGATCGACCACGATGCTCATTCCCGGCTTTTCCTTGGGCCGCGCCGGAAGGCCGAGCCGCAGGCGGACGTCGATCGCCGTGACGATCCGGCCGCGCAGGTTCAACGAACCCGCCACTTCCGGCGGCGCCAGCGGGATACGCGTGATCCGCTGGTTGCCGAGCACGTCCTGAACCTGGAGCACCGGAATCCCGAACAGCTGGTCCGAGATCATCATGGTGACGAAATCTTCGTTCGCATTGACCGAGAAGTCGTCGAACTTGGTCTTCTTTGCCGGCAGGTTGGCGGTCATGCGGCACCTTTGGTCTCGGAGAGGGTCTGCGACAGCGTGAACAGCAGGGCGTCACGGTCGAACTTGGCGACATAGTCGGTGAAGCCGGCCTGACGGCCCCGGTCCAGGTCGCGGGGCGATGCGTGGCTGCTCAGCGCCACCAGCGGGGTGGCGCGCCAGCGGGTATCGCCGCGGATAGCCTGGGCGAATTCGAAGCCGCTCATGCCCGGCATCTCGATATCGCTGACGATGACGTCGAAGTCCTCGCCCGCTTCGCACAGGTTCAGCGCCTCGTCGGCACTCTGCACCGTGGTCACCTGATAACCGGCCACGGTCAGCAGTGGAGTGAGGAGGTTGCGGAAGAACGGGCTGTCATCGACCAGCAGGACCCGGTGCGCCTTCTCCTCCTCGTAGGCGTCGCGGGCCGACGAGCCGAACCAGTCGCCGTAGGCCTGGGTCAGGAAGAAGCCGGCGTCGATCAGGTCGGTCGCCTTGCCGGCGATGATCGCACTGCCCATCATGCCCGGCCGCTCGGCGGCCAGTTCGACTTGCAGGCGGTCCTCGACGATGTCGACGATCTCGTCCACGATCAGGCCCATCGAGCGGTCGCCGTCGGCGAACACCAGGACCGGCTGGCGGCCTTCGCGCTTGAATTCCCAGCCGCTGTCGATCGGCACCAGCGGCATCAGCTTGCCGCGGTACTGGACCACCGGCATGCCGTTGCTGAGTTCGACGGTGCTGAGATCGACGTCTTCCAGACGGGCGACCAGCGAGAGCGGGACCGCCTTGGGACCGGCGCCACCGGCGCGGAACAGCAGCAGGGCCATCTTGTCGTCCTGGCGGGTTGCGTGGGCGACGGCTGTGTCGGCAGCGGCGGCATCGCCGACGGCCAGTTCGCCCGACGAGGCGGCGGCGATGCCGTTGGGGTCCAGGATCATGATGACGCTGCCGTCGCCCAGGATCGTGTTGCCCGAGAACATCTCGATGTGGCGCAGGATCGGAGCTACCGGCTTGACGACGATTTCTTCCGTGTCGAACACACGGTCGACGATGATGCCGAAGGTGTAGGTGCCGACCTGGGTGACGACGATGAAGGTCTCGGTGTCGTCATGGGCCGGACCGTCGAGCCGCAGCAGGCGTTGCAGCGAGACCAGCGGCAGCAGGCGGTTGCGCAGGCGCAGGACCGGGGTGCCGTTGATCCGCTCGATCGTGTGCTCGCTGTCGGCGGCGGCGCGGACCAGCTCGACGACGCTGATCTGCGGGATGGCGAACCGTTCGGTGGCGCATTCCACGATCAGGGCAGAAACGATGGCCAGGGTCAGCGGGATCTTGATGATGAAGGTCGACCCGCGTCCGTAGGTCGACTTCATCTCGATCGTGCCGCCGATCTTCTCGATGTTGGTCTTGACCACGTCCATGCCGACGCCGCGTCCGGAGACGCTGGTGACCTTGGCGGCGGTCGAGAAACCCGGCTTCATGATGAAGGCCTGGATCTGGCTGTCCGACATGGCGGCCAGTTCGGCTTCCGACGCCAGCCCGTTCTGAAGGGCCTTCTGCTTGATCCGGTCGATGTTGAGGCCGCGTCCGTCGTCCGCGATCTCGATGATGATGTGGCCGCCCTCGTGGTAGGCGTTCAGCGTCACGCGGCCGGTTTCGGTCTTGCCGGAGCGCATGCGCTCGACCGGCGTTTCCAGGCCGTGGTCGGCGGAGTTGCGGACCATGTGGGTCAGCGGGTCCTTGATAAGCTCAAGGACCTGCCGGTCCAGCTCGGTATCGGCGCCCAGCATCTGGAGGTCGATCTTCTTGCCCAGTTCATGCGCCAGATCGCGCACCAGCCGGGGCAGCTTGGCCCAGGCGTTGCCGATCGGCTGCATGCGCGTCTTCATGACGCCTTCCTGCAATTCCGACGTGACGTGGTTGAGGCGCTGGAGCGGCGCCGCGAACTCGCTGTCCTTCTGGCTGCGCAGGATCTGGAGGAGCTGGTTACGGGTCAGCACCAGTTCCGAGACCATGGTCATCAGGTTTTCGAGCAGATCGACGTTGACCCGGATGGTCTGGGCGGCGACTGCCGATTCCTTGTTGCCGGCGTCGCGGGTCTCGTCGGCGGTGAAGCCGGCGCTCGCCGCCGGGGCGGGGGCCGCCGCCGGAGGTGCGGCGACCGGGGCCTGCTCGTGGACGACCAGTTCCTTGGCGGCGATCGTCGCCGGCACTTCCGGCGCGCTGGCGCTGACGACCGGCGCCGCCGGGACGGAAGCGGCGGGCGGCGGGGGAGGTGCGGCAGCAGCCGGCTCCCGCGCTGCGGGAACCGGCTCGAATACGAAGTCCGGCTCGGAGGCGACGGGCGCCGGAGCTGCCGCGACGGGTGCTGGAGCGGCTGGTGCGGCCGTCGGCACGTCACGCCCTTCGGCGATGGCGTTCAGCCGGGCGATCAGGCCGCTGTCGTCGCCGGGCGGCTCCGCCTCGGTCGCTTCCAGCACCGAAAGGATCAGCTTGATGGTATCCAGCGACTCCAGGATGGCGGATACCGCCTGGGGGGACACCTGCAATTCACCGTCGCGGAACTTGCCCAGCACGTTTTCCGACGCGTGAGCGACATGCTCCAGGCGCGGCAGACCCAGGAAACCGCAGGTCCCCTTGATCGTGTGGACCAACCGGAAGATGTTGCTGAGCAGTTCGGGGTTATTGGGGTTTTGCTCCAGCCGGACCAGTTCCACGTCGAGAACCGACAGATTCTCCGACGTTTCGGTCAAAAATTCGCTGAGCAGATCATCCATGACGATATTTCCCACGCCGTTTTTGGGCTTGTCGCTTTGCCATCCGAGCCCATGAATGCACGACGCCATGCCGGCAGGCGTTCACTCCGGGACCCCTTCAGCGTGCCAAACACTGATTAAAACAATCTTACTCTAGCATTTTAGAAAAAGGCCTAAGACGACAGATATACCCGAGGCCGCGACATATGACAATGCGTGTGACGAGCGCGCGAAGGCGCCGCCCACGGATCGCTTGATCCGGGAACTATTTCAAAAATGGAATATCTTGAGCTAGTCGCGCATGCCGAAAGCGAAAGATTCGGGACCAGCCTGAAGCGTCATCACCTTCAAGTTGAGGTGTTGGGCGAAACGTCCGCTGACATAGGCATGGACCGTTCGCGGCGTCAGGCTCTCGATCGCGATATCGCCGGACAAGGCCTGGATGGCTTCCGGCTTCAGCCCCGCATTCCGCCCAAGGGCGGTTACCGCCGGATGGCCCTCGGAGTCGGGTGCCACCACGATCCTGCCGCCATAGGCCAGCGCCTCCTCGGCCAGGATGACCAGATTGAGCAGGACCTTGCCGGTGCCGGCTGGAAGCTGGCCGCCCTGTTCCAGTCGTCCGGGAGGCCATTCCAGCTTGATCTTGCTGTCGGCGAAGTAGGCTTCGGCGGCCTGAGCCGCTTCCTGTAGGCCCGACTTGTCGCTGCCGGCAGCTCCATAGGCCAGACGCAGCAGGCGCAGGCGGCGCGATGCCTGATCGGCGCTGTGGGCGATCAGTCCGATCGCCTCGTCGGCCATCTCGGCGCCCATTTCCTCGATCAGTTCGACGCCGTTGTTGATAGCACCCACCGGGCTGACCAGTTCGTGGCACAATCTGGAGCACAGCAATTCGACCACGCGGATATCAAGATCGGTCTTCATGTCGCTCGGTCGATCCTTGCTGTCAATTTCGCGCACAGACTGTTTAACCTATCATGGTACGAATATATTTCGCTTGGAAAAGATTGTCGTTGCGGCAATCCATCCTGGGGGTAGCAGCGGCAGGAGGCAGGGCTTGAACGACCCGTTCATCGTTCCGGGAGCGATCGTCCGCCATCCCGACCAGCCCGACTGGGGTTTCGGCCAAGTCCAGTCGGCGATCGGCACCCGCGTCACCGTCAACTTCGAGCATGCCGGCAAGGTCGTGATCAACGCCGCCGTCATTTCGCTGTCCGTGATCGATCCGGACACGGAGTTCCCCTGATACTTATCCGAGCAGGCTGACATGGGCGGCGACCACGCGCCAGCCGTCGGGCGTCCGCATCCATGTCTGGCTCTGCCGTCCCGTCCTGGGGCTTCCCTCCCGCCTGAACTCGGTGTTGGCGGTCGCGAAGTCGCGGCCGTAGGTGGTGATGACGGTGTTGAATATCTCCCGCGCCAGCCCGGCCGAGGGACGGGCGGCGCGGAACTCCTGGATCTCCTGGTAGCCGTAGAGGTTTTCGCCGACGCCGTAGCGGAGCGTCTGGGGGCTGTCCCAGAACAGTTCGTCGAGGACGGAGACATCGTTGGTCACAAGTGCCGTCTCGTAGCGCTGGAAGGCGGCGGTGACTTCCGCCAGGGTTTCGGGATCGTTGATTTCCATGTCAGTGAGTTCCTTCGCCAGGGACAGGTGCTGCGCAGATACCGGACGACTCCAATTCGGCGGCCACGCGCAGGGCCAGATCTTCCCGGCCGGGCGCCGCGATCACCTGGACGCCGATCGGCAGTCCACCGGGACGCTGGACCGGCACCGCGACGATCGGCAACCCGATCAGCGACAAGGGCTGCGTGAAGATGCCGATATTGGGCCGGACGAGCAACTCGACTCCGTCCAGCACCATGGTCTGCTGGCCAATCGGCGGTGCGGTGCAGGGAGTAGCGGGGGCGAGGATGA
>DASQKT010000727.1:0-4609 GCA_035630415.1 Skermanella sp. | reverse complement strand
TTGAGCGAGGACGACTGGCAGGACGGCTTCGCGCTGAAGTTCTTCGGCGCGGTCCGGCTGTCGCGGGTGGCATGGCCCTACCTGAAGCTGAGCGGCGGCCAAGTGATCAACATCATCGGCGCCGGCGGACGCACCCCGACGGCGGAGTTCACCATCGGCGGCTCGGTCAATGCCGGCCTGATGAACTTCACCAAAGCGCTGGCCGACCAGGGGCTGGCGGACGGCGTGCGCGTCAACGGCATCAACCCCGGTCCGATCCTGACGGAGCGGCTGGCCGGGCGCATCCGCCAGATCTCCCACGCCCAGGGGATCGACACGGAGGAAGCGGCGAGCCGCATGGTGCAGGCGCAGAAGGTCATGCGGTTCGGGGAACCGGAGGAGATCGCGGCCGTCGTCGCCTTCCTGGCCGCCGGCGGCGGGACCTTCATCCACGGAGCACTGCTGGATGTGGACGGCGGTTCGACCAAGGGGCTTTGAGGTAAGGGTCAGTGGATCGGTGACAGGCCGCCCCGGATGCGGGTCGCCGTCGCCATCGTCCTGAGCAATGCCGGCGACAGCCGGCAGGCCGCCGTGGCGAGGGTTTGCAGGACAGGATGCCGGGCCGCTCGGGCAAGCAGCGTGGCGGCACGGATCTGCCGCTCGAAGGCGGTTCCGTCGCGAGGCGGCTGGCCTTTGAGGTGGCGATCGACCGCCAGGGCGGCCGAGTGCAATGCTATTGCGATGCCGTCGCCGCAGAAGGACGGGATCACGGCAAGCTGGTCGCCCAGCCGGTGGAGCCGTTTTGCCGGAGAGTCCTGCCGGTGGACGAAGCCGTAGGGGATGCCGTAGATCGACAGCGGCTTCGGCCAGTGCGGCTCGGCGCCTGCCAGCCGCTCCGCGAAGATCGCGGAATGGCGCGCCAGATAGTCCACCAGGGCGTCCCAGTCGCGGTCCAGCGTGTCATGGACGCGCTTTTCGATCACGAGGCACAGGTTGGCGTGCCCTCCGGGGATCGGCTGGAGGCCGGCATAGCCGCCGGGGAACAGCAGGACTTCCACGTGATGTTCGAGAACAGCGGCCTGGGCGGGGGCGAGGGTCAAGTGACGCTTGAAGCCGATGAGGTCGTTGATCGCACCGGGCGGACGGCGATGGCCGCGCAGCTCGTGCTTTCCTGTCGCGAGAAATGCGGTGCGGGCGCGGACGGTGCCGCCGGCCTGGAGGGTGACGCCGTCGGCGTCCTCGGTCAGACCGCGCACTTGGGAGTTCCGGCGGATCTCCGCGCCCTGGGCAGCGGCGGCGCTCAGCAGGGCTTCGTCCATCACGTCACGCGACAGACTGAACGCCGGGAACGGCAGGGTGGCGGTCGCGGTTCGCTCGCCCTGCATCAGGCGGACGTGGTGGATCGGCACGGCGCCCAACCGCTCCGGAGGCAGGCCGAGCGATGCGAGATGGGCGGCGGCCTCGACGCTGATGAACTCGCCGCAGACCTTGTGGCGGGGGCTAGCTTCCCGTTCGAACAGAACGGTGCGCTGTCCTGCGCGCGCAAGATGGAAGGCGGCGGCGGCACCTGCGGGTCCTCCGCCGACGATGGCGGCATCCCAGATCACTTGATCTTGCCTACGCCGTAACGGAACGGCGTGAACCACTCGACCGATACAGCGCCGGGGGCGAAGCCGGCGTCGGCCAGCAGACGTTCCCAATCGTCACTGGTGAAGGCGCGGGCAACCGACAGCGGCGCGTCGTGGACGACCAGCCGGTTGACCGGCAGCGAGGCCACCATGGCGCGGGCGAAGGCGTGGGATACCGCGTGCCGGTGCAGGTCGTTGCTGAACCAGCCCAAAACAGCGTGCCCGTCCATCCAGCGCAGGAAGCGGATCAATAGCGTATCGTCGAGGTGGTGGGTGAACAGGGAGCTGATCACCACGTCGCAGGCGGTGTCGGGCGCTAAGTCGAACAGGTCGCCGGTGCGGTAGTCGATCCGGGTGCCGGGGGGAGTCGCCAAGGCGGCGGCCTTGGCCGACCACGGGTTCAGATCGACGCCGGTCAACTCCACCTCGATCCCGCGCTTGGCCGCCCAGCGATCGATTTCCCGCAGCATGTCGCCGTAGCCGAAGCCGACGTCCAGGATGCGCAGATGCTTGCGGCCCGTTTGCTTCACCACGCGACCGAGCCATGTCAGCGTCGGCCGGTAGGCCAGCGTGCAGAGGTTGATCCGCCGCAGGTCGCGCAGGCAGTGCTGGAACTCCTCGAAGCTGACCTGCTCGGTGTCCATCAGCTCCGGATCGAAGCTGCGGCGGGACAGGTCGGCGGCACCGCTCACGCGGCGGCCATCCGGAACAGCATGCTTTCCGCCGTCAATCCGGGTCCGAAAGCCATGGCGCAACCAAGGGCGTTGCTGCCGATTCCCGTCCCCCGGAAGCGGTCGAGCATGCGCTTCAGCACGAACATCACGGTGGCCGACGACATATTGCCGTAGTCGCGCAGCACGACGCGCGAATCGGCAAGCTGATCCCGCATGTCGCCGACGGCGCCCTCGACCGCGTCCAGGATCGAACGGCCGCCCGGATGGACCGCCCAAAGCTCGACATCCTCCGCCGCATGGCCGTTGAGGATCGACGGCATCGCATCGGGCAGGCCGCTGCCTATGGTGCCGGGAACGGTGCCGGCCAGACGCATGTCGAAGCCGGTGCGGCCGATATGCCAGGTGATCTGGTCGGCGCTGCCGGGGATGACGGTGGTGCGGAAAGACTCCAGCTCGATGCCGCCGGGTTCGGCGCTGACGATGCTGGCGGAGCAACCGTCGGCGAAGATCAGGAAGCTCAGGACCTCCTCGATGTTGGCGGTCTCCTGAAGGTGCAGGGTGCAGAGTTCCAGGTTGACGATCGCGACCTTGGACCGGGGTTCCGACCGGACGATGTGGCGGGCCAGCTTAAGCGCGTTCATCGCGGCGTAGCAGCCCATGAAGCCGATGATGGTGCGCTCGACCGAGGGATTGAGGCCCAGCCGATGGGCAAGCTGGAGATCGAGGCCGGGCGCGTAGAAGCCGGTGCAGGAGGTCACGATCAGGTGGGTGATATCGGCTGCGTGGACCTTGATGCCGGCGGCGTCCAGGCTCTCCATCGCGAGATCGAGGGCATGGCTCTCGTAGAACTTCATCCGCGTCGCGGTGTCGGGGAAGGAACCACGCTGGAAGAAGCCGCCGCTGTCCAGCACCGCCGGATCGGGATCGGGGGCGAAGAACGAATAGCGGTGCTCGATCTGGCAGCGGTCCGCCATCCGTCGGAACAGCTTCCGCAGCCGTTCGTCGGTCAGCAGTTGCGGGGCGTACTGGACAAACTTGTCATGGACGTCATGCGACGGGACAGCCGTCCCGATCGCATTGATGTAGGCCGTCGGCATAGAGGCATGCGGCATCCGGCGCTCCGGCAATGTCAATAGTTTCGTCCTTCAACAGATCACCGGGCTTAAACGTCATGGCCCGCTGGACGGATACGCCCGTCCGCGCCACGTGGCGGGACGTCCCCGGAAAGCGGTCCAGAAGGCAGACCACTGTATCGCCAGCATGACCAGCACGCCGATGGGGTGAAGGAGAGCATTTGAGATATTCTGGCCGAACCTGAAAGCCAGCGCAATCCGGGTGCCCAGCGACACCGCTATGCCGACGCAGGCCGGGAACAGCGCTTCGGGCGGTCCCAGGATCAGCAGCAGCCAAGGCAGCACATGGCCACCCGCCAGCAGCACCGTCCAGATAGGCAGACCGATAGGGGTTGCCATGCCCTCGGTCGCGTTCTTCGAGAAACCTTGCCAGACCTCGGCGCTTCCCTGGTACATCCGGCACGTCGCGATCTCCGTCGCGTCGAACAGATCGGTGAAGTAGCCGGCGCGGCGGAAGTTGCGGGGCAGCTTGACGCCGTCGTGGAGCGAGGCCCGGATTTCCCGGTGGCCTCCCGACTTGGCGTAGGCGTCGGCGCGGGCGATGAACAACTGGCCGCAACCGGCACCGAAGCCGGGAGCGATGAACAGCTTCATCGCCCAGATCGGCAGGTAGCCCAGCAGCAGGAAGTGGATCATCGGGATCACCAGCCGCTCGGTGAAGGTGCCGGTTTCCTGATGCGGGAAACCGCTGGCGAGTCCGACCCTGGGCCGTTCCTCCATGAACGCCGCCATGCGGCCCAGCGCGTCGGGCGACAGCCGGACATCGGCATCGACGAAGACCAGCAGCGGATGCCGCGCCAGATGGGACAGATGCCAGCAGGCATGCTGCTTGCCCGACCAGCCGGGCGGCAGCGGCGGCGCCTGCTCCACCCGGACGCGGGAGTCGGCGATGGCACGGACGATATCCGCCGTGCCGTCGGTCGAGTGGTCATCGAGGACGACGACTTCCAGGTCGATCCCGCCGCCGGGGGCGCCGTTCGCCAGCACGGCGTTGACGGCGGCTGCGATCTTGTCCGCCTCGTTGCGGGCGGGGATCAGGACCGAGACGGCGGCTTGTCTGCCACGCCTGGGCGGCGGGCGGTAGAGCAGCAGGTTCCACACGGCGGTGACCGCCGGAATGATGGCGAGCCACGCGCAGACCCAGGCGAATTGCGCCATTTATGAGCGTTCCCTGCCATGTTGAGGTTGAAAGCGT
>DASQKT010000726.1:0-2788 GCA_035630415.1 Skermanella sp. | reverse complement strand
GCCGGGAGCATGAGATGGGCCGAACGAAATGGCAGCGAGTACCTGCTGCGAAAGCGCGGCAAGGTGGAGCGCAGCCTTGGGCAGCGCTCACAGGAGACCGAATCGATCTATCGTCAGTTCACCGAAGGCCGTGACCGGAACCAAGGAGAGATGAAGTCGCTGATGGCGTCCATCGAACTGAAGGCTCCCGTAAACAGGGCGATGGGTCTTGGAAGGGTGCCGAAGCTGACGGCCCGCATCCTGCGGCGGCTCGCCGATGCCGGCCTTTTGGGAAAGCATCTGCACGTCGTCGGCACCAACGCGCTATTCGCTTACGAGGCACGGACGGGCGCTTTTTTCTCGACCGGCCTGCTGGCTACGGGCGACGCCGACTTGCTGATGGATGCCCGCCGGAAACTTCGCCTGACAGTCGATGATGTGCGCCGGGAAGGCGTTCTCGGAGTGATCCAGCGGGTAGACAAGTCTTTTCAGCTGCGGGGTAAACGGGACTTCCGTGCCTTCAACAAGGACGGCTTCTACGTCGATCTCATACGACCGGAGACGGCTAACGTGATGTCGCGCAACGAACGCGACCGCATCGGCCAGTCCGAAGAAGACCTGCACGGTTCTCCGATCCATGGCCTGAACTGGCTGGTCAATGCTCCTAAGTTCAGCGCAATAGCCCTGGACGAGAGTGGCTATCCCTTACGCATGGAGGCTGTCGACCCGCGTGCCTTCGCGCTTCACAAGGCATGGGTATCTTCCCTACCGGAACGCGAACCCCTCAAGCGCAACCGTGACTACGATCAGGCCAAGGCGGTCGCCCAGGTCGCGGAGCGCTATCTGAACCTGTCTTTCGATAGCGAGGATCTGACCGCCTTGCCGATGGAGCTTCGGCAACAGGCAGCGCGATTGCTGAAGAGCGGCATCGGCGGACCGGAAGCCGATGACGATGCGGGTGAACAGCCTTCCTGGTGGTGAGCGCCTAGTCACGAACCGGCAAAGTGCGCCGACATATGCGGGTAGGCATACAACCTTTTGTCCATTACTGTGTTCGTTCCGTAGGAACAAGCTCCCCGCCAAGCCGCGAAAGGTGCTCCATGGAGATCCTCGATAGTGTATTGAGTTTTTTGAACACAGTAATTTGGGAGTACCTGCTGATCTATGTGCTGATCGGCACGGGCATCTACTTCACGATCAGGACGAAATTCGTTCAGTTCAGGCGGTTCCCCCATCTGTTCGGGGTGATGGCGGGATCGCGGCACTGCGAAGGCGGCGGCATCTCTCCTTTCCAGGCCTTCTGCGTCAGCATGGCGAGCCGGGTCGGTACCGGCAACATCGCTGGCGTCGCCATCGCGCTGACGCTCGGCGGGCCGGGTGCTGTATTCTGGATGTGGTGCGTGGCCCTGGTCGGCATGGCGACGGCCTTCGTCGAAGCGACCTTGGCGCAGTTATATAAGGTGCCGCAGCCGGACGGCACGTTCCGGGGCGGGCCTGCCTATTACATCCAGCGCGGGCTGGGCTCGCGCGGCTGGGGCATCGTGTTCGCGGTGCTGCTGATCTTCACCTTCGGGCTGGCGTTCAATGCGGTCCAGGCCAACACCATCGCCGACGTGCTGGGCGAGAGCTTCGGCATTCCGACTGTTGTCACCGGCATCGCCTTGGCGCTGATCTGCGCGCCGATCTTCTTCGGCGGCATCCGCTCGGTGGCGCGGGTGGCGGAGTGGATGATGCCGATCATGGCGGCGATGTATATCTTGCTGGCACTGGTGATCGTGGCGATCCACGTCGACCGGATACCCGATGTGTTCATGCTGATCGTCCGCTCCGCCTTCGGCCTGGATCAGGCGGCGGCCGGCGCCTTCGGCGGGCTGTCGGCGGCACTGCTGAACGGGGCCAAGCGGGGGTTGTTCTCCAACGAGGCCGGCATGGGCAGCGCCCCCAACATGGCGGCGACCGCGACGACGATCCACCCGGCGACGCAGGGCTTCATCCAGGCGCTGGGAGTCTTCGTCGATACCATCGTGATCTGTTCGGCCACGGCCTTCATCATCCTGCTGTCCGACCAGTACGACCCGACCGGAGCCACCGAGATGGCCGGCGCCAGCCTGACCCAATCGGTGGTCGCGTCGGAGTTCGGCGCCGTGGGCGGGTTGTTCATGACCTGCGTGATCTTCCTCTTCGCCTTCTCCTCGATCATCGGCAACTACGCCTATGCCGACGGCAACATGACCTTCCTCGGCGCCAGGGTGAAGGTGCTGAGCGTCTTCCGGATCGTCGCCATACTGGCGGTGTTCGGCGGCTCGGTGGGAGAGTTGCCGACGGTCTGGGCGATGGCAGACGTTGCGATGGGCCTGATGGCGCTGGTCAATCTGGGCGCCATCCTGATGCTGTCGAAGTGGGCGATGGCGGCTCTCGCCGACTACGAGGCCGGCGAGCGCAAGGGGCTGCCGCATTTCGAAGCCAGCGGCAACCGGCATATGCCGGGGGCGCTGCCGACCGAAGTGTGGTGAGGGCGCAGGTGCGGTTTTACTGCCGGCGTGCTCCCTCACCCTCCCCCCGCTTCGCGGCGGGTCCCTCCCTCTCCCGGAGGGCTAATCTGTCAACAGATCGCTTTGGTGCGACAGGTTGACTCGGGTTTGTCGGTGGAGTTGCGCCGCTTGGCGGGTATGTGATTCTGTTCGTGACGTTCTCAGGCGGAGGGCGTCACGAATGGACATTCAGGTTGATATCGTCGGTCGTTTCAACGATGAGCGGCTGAAAAAAGGGGGCGGCACCTGCTGCAAAGGATGGTCGAGCGCTCGACCGT
>DASQKT010000725.1:0-4741 GCA_035630415.1 Skermanella sp. | reverse complement strand
GTTGTTGACGCTGAAGGCGCCGATGCAGCAGAACGCGATGATCGCCGGGAACAGCAGGTGGTAGGGGATCGTCAGCATCCGGATCCAGAGACCGATCAGCGGCAGGTTGAGCAGCACCAGCATCAGGTTGCCGACCCACATCGACGCGATCATGCCCCAGAACAGCTCGGGCTCGTCGGTCACGACGTTGGGACCGGGCGTGATGCCCTGGATGATCATCGCCCCGATCATCAGCGCCATCACGGGGTTTGACGGAATGCCCAGCGTCAGCATCGGGATGAAAGAGGTCTGCGCCCCGGCGTTGTTGGCGGCCTCAGGCGCCGCCACGCCCTCGATGGCACCCTTGCCGAACTCGGCGCCGTTGGGCGAAATCTTCTTTTCCATGCTGTATGCCGCAAAGGAGGCCAGCATGGCGCCGCCGCCGGGCAGGATGCCGAGGATCGACCCCAGCCCGGTGCCGCGCAGCACGGGGCCGATGATCCGTTTGAAATCGGATTTGGACAGCATCAGGCCGCTGACGTGCTTGACCATGACGGAGCGGGTGTGCTCGTGCTCCAGGTTGCGCAGGATTTCGCCGAGGCCGAACACGCCCATGCTGAGCGCCACGAAGTTCAACCCATCGGCCATTTCCGGCATGTCGAAGGTGAAACGCTGGGTGCCGGTCTCGACATCGGTCCCGACCAGCCCGAGCAGCAGGCCCAGCACGATCATGGTGAAGGCCTTGAGCAGCGAACCGCTGGCCAGCGCCACGGAAGCGACCAGGCCCAGCACCATCAGCGAGAAGTATTCCGCGGGGCCGAACTGAAGCGCCACATCCGCCAGCGGTGGTGCTGCGACGGCCAGCAGCACGGTCGCCACGGTACCGGCGA
The DNA here is from genome assembly GCA_035630415.1 of Skermanella sp. Classification (GTDB taxonomy): domain Bacteria; phylum Pseudomonadota; class Alphaproteobacteria; order Azospirillales; family Azospirillaceae; genus Skermanella. The sequence goes on along the minus strand of DASQKT010000725.1, from coordinate 3,872 downwards.
AGAAGGAACCCAGTGCTGCGGTGGCGAGCGCCGGCCCGGCACGGCCCTTCTTCGCCATCTGGTAGCCGTCGATCGCCGTCACGACCGACGAACTTTCGCCCGGCAGGTTGATCAGGATTGCGGTGGTCGAGCCGCCGTACTGTGCGCCGTAATAAATACCGGCCAGCATGATCAGGGAGGAGACCGGCGGCAGGCCGAAGGTGATCGGCAGCAGCATGGCGATTGTAGCGATCGGCCCGAGACCGGGCAGCACGCCCACTGCCGTGCCGAGCAGCACGCCGATGAAGCAGTACATCAGGTTGAACGGACTGAGCGCCGTGGCGAAGCCGAGCCCGAGGTCGGTGAACAGTTCCATGATGGAAATCTCCTAACGGGATTCGCCCGGCGTCGCGGCCGGTGACGTCGTGCTCGATGTTGGAGCGTTGGCCACGGGCGACCAGTGATTGGGACTGAACCAGGGTCCGGTCAGAGGCAGCGGCAGTCCGAGAAGACGGATGAACAGGAACGCGCAGAAAGCCGCGAGTCCGATCGACAGCAGCAGCGAGCTGCGCAGTCCGGCATAGCGACTCGACCAGGCGGTCACGAGGACGACGACCAGCACTGCCGGCGCCAGGCCCAGGCCGCGCAGCGCGAACCCGAAGAAGAGCACCGCGCCGATCAGGAGGAGGACGCCCCGCCAGGGAACCTGGCCGAAGCTGTGCTCCGTGCTGGGGCCCCGCAACGCCAAGCCGGCGATCACCAGGCCGAGCAGAATCATCAGTATACTGAGGATAATCGGAAAATAGCCCGGTCCCATGCGGGACGCGGTGCCGATATCAAGCGATTGGCTTTGGACAAGGAAGCCTGTGCCGATGATCATGACAATCAGGCCGCCGAATACGTCTCTCGGTTTCTGCATCAGTGTCACTGCTGCGTCCTCCCTTGTTTATTTTTCAGGACTGCGGATTGGCAAGGGCAAAGGGGCTTCATCACTGAAGCGCGAAGGTGGTCGCGCATCAGCGGGCGCTACGCCCTTGTTCAGGCGGCGCATGTCGGTTCGATCTGAGAAGTCGAAGCGGCGGGAGCGGATCGACGGCCGATTGATTTAGTGTGCCATCCGCATTGGTGATGGCATGCGGGCTACCAGCACCGCGAACCTGGGGCACATCACTTCTGACTGCCCCAGGCCAGCTCCATCATTTCAAGACAGAGAGACTTCAATTACCGGCCGCTCAGGAAAGCTCGCCGCGCAGTGATTATTCCAGACCCAGTCCGGCCTTCTTAATGAGAGCGGACCACCGGGCGGACTCCGTCTTCATATAGGCGGCGAATTCCTCCGGCGTGTTTCCGACCGGCTCGGCGCCCTCGAGCTCCAGGCGGGGCACGACCTGCGGGCTGTTGATGACTTCGACGGTCGCCTCGCGAAGCGTCTTGACGATCTCCGGAGGGGTGCCTTTCGGTACGGCGAAACCGTACCAGGCCGACGCGTCGTAATCCGCCCATCCGCTTTCCGCGATCGTGGGTACGTTCGGAAGCCTCTTGGTGCGCTCCTTGGTCGTAACGGCCAACGGCTTGACCTTGCCGCTGTCGATGAAGCCAAAGACTGAAGGGATGGTCGTGATCATGAAGTCGAGCCGACCGCCCAGCAGATCGGTGAGCGCGGGACCCGCTCCCTTGTACGGAGCATGGACCATGTCGAGTTTGGCGGTATCCGCGAGAAGCAGCGTGGCAAGATGACTGGCCGATCCATTGCCGGCTGACCCGTAGGTCAGCTTGCCCGGCTGTTTCAGCGCCTCCTCGACAAGCTGTTTGACGCTGGTGATCGGCGACGCCTCCGGCACCACGACCACAAGCGGCGCCGCCGCGATGACGGTGACCGGGTCGAACGCGGTCAGCGGATCGATCTTGACGTTCTTGAACAGGTGCGGATTGACGACCATGGGTCCTTGGTTGGCCAGCAGGACGGTATAACCGTCGGGATCCGCCTTCGAGGCCTGCTGGGTCGCAAGGTTGCCGCCGGCCGTGCCGTTGTTCTCGACGATCATCTGCTGACCGAACTTGTCGGTGAGACCCTGGGCGACGACACGGGCGATGGCGTCGGTCCCTCCGCCGGCGGCATAGGGCACCAGCAGGCGGATGGTTTTGTTCGGGTAGTCTGCAGCGAAGGCGGGGGCGCCGAAAATGGACGTCATAACCACCAGGCTCGAGGCCAAGGTCGTCGCGGTCGCAAGAAATGAGTTCTTCCGTTTCAGCATCGTAGATCTCCCTAGTCGTTGTTGGCTGGGGATCGGCGACAAAGCGTTGATCCGGCGGATAATCCGCCCCAGCAGCCATGTTCTTGAGGTCCGCATGCGGTGTCGCTCCGGATGAACTCCCCTGAAGGGCGCCACGAGGCCGTCTTCAGGGCCATCACCGAAGGAGCTAAACTCCACATCCGCCGACGTTCAAAGACTAGCAGCCTTTATCACTTTCGTTAAATGCAATGATTATGGATATTGATGCGTTAAAGTTATCAACGGTGGTCTGGAGCCCTGACCCTTCATGTTTTCCATATGTCGAGCAGCATCTCGTAAAATTGCGCTGCGGCCGGCGACAGAGGCGCACCGTGGCGCCGCACGACGCCGATGGTGCGCGATACTTCCGGCTGCGACAGCGGGATGGAGCGGATCAGGGGATGATCGGCCGCCGGGGTCGCGAGTTCGGGAAGCACAGCCACCCCAAGCCCGGCTTCCACCAAGCCGAGCGATCCTGACAGGTGGGTGACTTCGTAGGACCAGTTCAGCCGCTGGCCCTGCTGGGCCAGAGCGTTGTCGATCAAGGCGCGGTTGCCGCTGGTCCGGCCGACGGTGATCACCCGGTGCGCCGCCAGTTCTTTCCATGTCACCTGACTTCGCCCAGCCAGCGGATGGTCATGGCGGCAGGCCAGGACGAAGCGATCCTCGGCAAGTGGGGTGAATTCAATCTCGGGATGGGAGGCGCCAATGAAATTGATGCCGAAATCAGCTTCGCCGCGCGCCACGGCCTCGAGCCCTTCATTGGCGCTGACATCGAGGATGCGGATGCGGATGCGGGGATAGGCCGCGCTGAACCGGCTGATCGTGCGTGGCAGGAAGTAGAAGACCGCGGTCGGCACCGACGCGATGGAGACAAGGCCGCCGCTCCGGGCGCCCAGGTCGCGGATGCCGAGGACCGACGTCTCGAACTCGTCGAGGAACCGGCGAACCTTTGGGATGAAGTCCCGGCCGACCATGGTCAGCGCCACATGCCGCGTCGACCGTTCGAGCAATGCCGCTCCCAGGCTCTCCTCGAGCTTCTGAATGCGGCGGCTGAGCGCGGGCTGCGACAGGTTCAGTGCCTTGGCCGCGCGATGGAAACTGCCCAAATCGGCGACCGCGATGAAGGCCCGCAGATCGAGAAGCTCGAAATTCATGCTCCGTCCCCATCACGGCGATGATTGATGCACCGTAGCTGATTGACGGCGCATTCAGGTCTTACGGATGACGCTCCCGCAATAAGGATCGGAAGCTCCTGCCGCATCCAAAACGTTTGATGCGTAAGAAGGAATAATACCAGGAATATTTGCATTTCCCAACATAAGAAAGATGTTCGATAGTCGCATCAACAAGCGTTCCGGTAACGGAAGGCATAACGAAGCCGAAAGGGTGGTGCGCCGTGGCCTCAAGTGACCAGATCCGGATTCCCTGCGTGATGATGCGTGGCGGGACGTCGCGCGGTCCCGTCTTCCTGGCCAGGGACCTCCCATCGGATCCACTTCATCGTGACGCCTTGCTCCTATCGCTCATGGGAGCCGGTCACGAGCTTGAGATCGACGGCATCGGCGGCGGCAATCCGCTGACCAGCAAGGTCGCGATCGTCGGTCCGGCATCCGTGCC